>JAFTMP010000004.1 GCA_017452335.1 Clostridia bacterium | reverse complement strand
GAATAGCTGATCACGCCGTAATTGCAATCTAAGAGGATTTCCTCTCGGTCTTTACCCGAAAAAGAGGCTAAGCATCCGGCAGTAGGCGTTTTGATGGATTTAAAGGTATACTTGGTGGAAAACAAGGTGGTGTACTCAAAGATCGGCTCGGTGGAATCCTCATAAAGTCCCAAATAGGGCAGGGATTCGTCCTGTGCGTTGGCGCGAAGCTTTTCAAGATAGGTCATCATCTCTCTTTTTGTGTTAAAGGACAGCTCCATATACACGTCAACATTGCCCTTTTGATCGGAGTAGTGTGAAAAACGCTCAATGGTGGCACCGTAGTGCACGGGGTCGGTGCCCGGAAGAAACACGATCGACTCCACTTGGTCAAAATCGGGCTCTTTTACAAAGGTGTAGCTCGGCTCATCATCCTCTGCAAGGCGGTCTATGACCTTTTGCATCAAGGGTCTTGACAGTGAAACTGCAATGGCAAGAGTGATGGTGAGTGCGATGCAAATAAGATCTCTCTTTTTTAATTTAAAGCTTCTGCGCAGGATAAAATACCCGATCAAAATAGAGAGGATCGACATGAAGGTCAGAATGCCCGCGTCAATCTTAAAAACAAACCAAAGCCCCAGATACCCCCAGGCGGGAATTAGGAATTGCAAGCCCACAGGGGAAGTGGAGGGCGCGCCTGCTTGCTCTGCGCCCTTCTTTTTAAAGGTGCGCAGGTATAGGAAGAATGCCAGCCCGGCAAGAGCGGTCCAAATGAGGAGCATATACCACTCATCCTTAAAATGTTCGATGGCATCGCCGGTGGCTCCTGCACCAAATTTAAAGCACGCTGAAAAAACCTCGCCCAGCAAGATCATGGGTCCAAACAGCACGTACCAAAATCCCGAGGGAGAAAACGAGATCATGTCAAGGAAAACGGTCTGTGGAAGGGTATAAACCAGTGTGGGCACGGCAATCCACCAAAGAGAAGTGACCACGCCGTCAAAGACGGTGTTTTCCGAGAAAAAGAGATAGCAAACGAAGGTATAGACCAGCAGGGAAGAGAAGAGCATTCCCAAATAACAGGGAATGAGATAGATCTGATGCAGATCGGGAATTCTAAGGATCCGAAGGGCAACGACGATGAAGCTGAGGGTATACGCCGCCAAAAACTGCAGAAACCCGCTGATATAGTGCACGAGTGCCAATTTTATCCGACCAAGGGGGAAGAAATAGAGGGTGTCTAAATTGCGTCTGTTTTTAAATCGGGAAAGCTCCATCATGGGGATCACGTAGACCAATATAATGAGCAGAATATAGAAGAAGATCAGAGAGCAGTTTACCACATCTCTGTCATATCTGCCCGTATCGGTATTGTATGCCTGCTCCAAAGAAATGGACGAATCTACCATGGACATGGTGAAAAAGAAGGAAAGCAGGCTGATCACAATGGTGCGCAGGGCAGAATCCTTCATGCGGTAGCCAAGATATCTGAAAAATGTTTTCATTTCATATACCCCCTTTCGTTTACCTCATGGATGAAGAGCTCTTCAAAATCCATGGGCATTTCTTCGATGACAGCCGGGTGTAACTTTAAGAGAGCTTCCTTCATTTCTGCAGCATCCCCCTCCAAGACGATGCGCACAAATCTGCCTGTTTGCTCCACAGACAGGGTGGGCATCTCTGCAAAGGGAGTGCCTTCGGGAAGCTCGGTAAAGGCGAGCTGGAATTTGCAATAGCGGTTCACCTTTTCGGCAAGATCGCCCGAGCTTGCCACCGTCTTGTTGTCGATGAGCACGTAGGCGTCGCAAAAGTCCTCCAGCTCTCTTAGAGCATGGCTGGAGATGAGCACCGAGGCGCCCCCTTCCTCCACAGCCGTGTTGATGGCTCTTTTAAATGCCAGGCGGGAAAGAGGATCAAGACCGTCAAAGGCTTCGTCAAGCAGAATGTATTTGGGCGATGCGGACAGCGCCAAGGCGATGTAGAGCTGGCGGCGCATGCCCTTGGAAAAGTTGCGGATGGGCTTTTTGCCATCTAATTTAAAGGTTTCAAGATAGTGGCAAAAAAGCTTTTTATCCATTGAGGGGAAAAAGACCTTGTACAGCTCAAACATCTTGTTGCCCGTGGTGTAAATGGTGTAGTAGGGGTCATCGGGCAGGAAAAAGAGGGCTTTGCGGGCTTCTTCATTGGTGTTTTTGATGCCGTCAATGAGAATTTCACCGCTTTGAGGCTCATAAACTGCGGAAATGAGGCGCAAAAGGGTGGATTTTCCTGCGCCGTTGATACCCACCAGCCCCATAACGGTGCGCTCGGGCAGGGTGATGTTGATGTTTTCAAGCACCTGCTTTTCGCCGAAGGAATGATTTAGATTTTTTACTTCAATCATTGCCGTATACCTCCTCTACGATCTGTAACAGTGTTTCTTTACTGATGCCCTTATCCTTCAGGACGCGGATCAGCGCGCGATCTTCATCGCTTGCCTCAAATTTGAGGGTGCTTTCACCGGTGTAGCTGACGAAAACGCCTTTTTTGGGCAGGGCGCAGATATATCCCCACTCTTCAAGCAGGGCATACGCCTTTGCCACGGTGTTGGGGTTCACCCCCAGCTCTCCTGCCGCGGTGCGCACCGAGGGTAGCTTTTCGCCGTCCCGGAGCAGTCCCAGCGTGATATATTCTTTATATCTGTTTGCGATCTCCAGGTACACGTCCTGCTTGCCCGATAGCTTCCATTGCATGCCCATCACCTCCGTTTGCAAAATCTGTATTATCTGTATTATCTGTACCATCTGAATTATAGCATAGGTTGGTGTATTTGTCAATAGGGAAATGGGATGCAAAAAATAATTTATAAACCAAAGTTTTTATCAATTGGAATTGGATAAAAATGCTATTGCTCTTTGCTTTTTGTCAGAGCTATTGACAGATCTAAATTTTTCCTGTATACTATATGTACAGGAATACACTTCCGGTGGAATTCCTTTAAATCGAGCAAAGGAGTAATGCTTATGAAAAATCAAAATCTGTTGAACAAAAAAAGTTGCCTTGTTTTGGTGTTGATCTTGCTGTTGCTTCTTAACTCTTGCAGTGCAGTTTCTTCCACATCGCCCCAAGGCAGTGAAAGTGCCCCTGCAAGCAGCCCGTCTGCAGAAGCAGCTTCGCAAAAAAGCTCCTCTGTTGAAGGTTCGAGGGAAAATCCCTATGATCCCAAGCCCGAAGGCACACTCATGATCCCGCCCTCCGAGGATGCGGAGGATGCTCGGTATGATAAATTTTACTATAATGTGGAGCATCAAGAGGGACAGCGCAAAATTGAAAGTGTTTTTTACGGGATAGACAATCCCTCGCAAGAGGAAGGCTCCAGATTGATGGTCAGCTTGAGAATTATTTGCCAAAATGGTGCTTGCCCTGATCTGATCGCCCGCTCGGAAAACGTGGAATCCCGAAACCAAGGAAGCAAAACGATATATACCATCTATTATTGGAGCTTCGGTTCGGCGGAATTAAAGGAGCTTTCTCTTGACGAAAATGTAACAAGTATTGAATTTTTCCAGTATGGATATGAATGCAGTGAATGACAGGCGAGAGAATAATGATGTTCCGTAAATTGATGTTTGTTGTTTACCACTTTTTTGAAAAACGTCTCTGTCCAATGCTTTGCTTTGGACAGAGACGTTTGATTTAGTATTTAAATGGGGGCAGAGCTCCACAAGAAATAAGCGCAAAAAAAGCGTCTCACTTTCGTGAGACGCTCATTTTTGATAAATTACTTGAACTTACGCTTTCTTGCAGCTTCAGACTTCTTCTTTCTCTTCACGCTGGGCTTGTCGTACTGTTCTCTTTTCTTGACCTCAGAGAGTACACCGGAGCGTGCGAGCTGTCTCTTGAATCTACGAAGAGCGCTATCGAGAGTTTCGTTCTCTTTAACTCTAACTTCTGCCACTTTATATCCCTCCCCTCGTAATCACAAGACATTCATCTTTCGTATTATACCGCTTTTTACTCCTCTTGTCAATAGACTTCGGGGAATTTGTTGGACTTTTTTTGAAGTTTTCGCCGGGATGTTCATCCCGTCAAGCGGTTTTATTTTGCTACGATGTTTACAAGCTTTCCGGGAACCACGATCTCCTTGATGATGGTCTTGCCTTCCAGCATTGCCGCGATCTTGGGTTCAGCCTTGGCAGCGGCAAGCATTTCATCCTTGCCCGCGTCCTTTGCGATCATCAGCGTGCCGCGGAACTTACCGCAGATCTGCAGAGCGATCTCCACCACATTGTCAATGGTCTTTGCTTCATCGTAATCGGGCCACTGTGCAAGGGAGCAGAGTCCCTCTTCGCCCATCTGTTCCCACAGCTCTTCTGCAAGGTGAGGAGCGAAGGGGCAGAGCAGACGCAAGATTACAGAGAACTCGTCCTTGGTGATGCTTTCTGCCTTGTCGATCTCATTTAAGAGTCCCATCAGCGCCGCGATGGCGGTGTTGAACTTCATCTCTTCGATATCGGAGGATACCTTCTTGATGGTCTTGTGCAGTGCCGAGGTGATGGCAGGGGTCTCGCCCTCGCCCTTGACCTTTGCGGGCAGGTCTGCCACTCTTTCAAGGAATCTCTTGCAACCCTTCACCGAGCTTTCATTCCAAGGAGCGGCGGTGCCGTATTCACCCATAAAGAGTACGTAGGTACGAAGGGTGTCTGCGCCGTACTGTTCCACCACATCCAGCGGGTCTACCACATTTCCAAGGGACTTGGACATCTTCACACCGTTGGCACCCAAGATCATACCCTGTGCCGAGCGCTTTGCGTAGGGCTCTGCAGAGGGCACCACGCCGATATCGTAAAGGAACTTGTGCCAGAAACGG
>JAFTMP010000046.1 GCA_017452335.1 Clostridia bacterium | reverse complement strand
TCTTTTCAAAATTCTTAAATTCAATACTTTCAGTCCACCCTACACTATGATAGGGGGCTTTGGGCAGATATCTTTTTTCGGATTCTTCCATCCATTGCTCAGGATCCTCTCTGATGTACTCCTCGGGAAGACCGAAATCGGTGTAAAACCAATCGTCCACCCCCGCACCGTCCGTGATCCCGTTGCTTGCCAAAGGCATGCCAAGAAAAATGACACACAGCAAAAACAAAAATATTTTCTTTTTCATTGCATCCTCCGTTCGCGTATTACTTTATTTTTATTCCGGCGCTATGGGCGCGGCAGCTTCTTTTATGTCCTTTTACAATCTTATTGCGCCTCTCATTTTACCACATTCAAAAGAAATGTGTCAAGTACCCCCCGAAATTTTTGAAAATCTATCTTTTGCACAAAAATGAGGAATGAAATTTGTGCAAAATAACAAAAAAGACCGCTTGCGTCTTACTTTCAGGCGAGCAAACGGTCTTGTTTTTTGTGTGGTTTACTTGGCAATGGAGCCAAGGAAGGAGCGCAGGCGCGCGCAGGGACAATCTGCACCGAATGCAAGCTCCGATTTGCCGTCAAATGCAACCACGCCCTCGTCCATAAAGAGGACTCTGTCTGCAACCTCCGAGGCAAACGCCATTTCGTGGGTCACCACCACCATAGTCAGATGCTTTTTGGCAAGAGAACGAAGCACATTCAAGACCTCCACCGTCAGCTCGGGGTCAAGGGCGGAGGTGGGCTCGTCAAAGCAGAGAATATCGGGGGAAAGCGCCAGGGCGCGTGCAATGGCAACGCGCTGCTGCTGACCGCCCGAAAGCTGGCAGGGGTAGGCGCTCATTTTATCGGAAAGCCCCACCTGCAAGAGCAGATCCTTGGCGTTTTCTTCAATTTCCGCAAGAACTTCCTTTTTATGTGCCTTAAAATCGGGGCGCTCCTTGGCAAGAAGCTTGGGAGCAAGACAAAGATTTTCAAGCACAGTATATTGAGGAAAGAGATTAAAATTCTGAAACACCAGCCCGAAATGCAAGCGCTTCTTGCGGATGGCTTCATCGGAGGTGTGGCTCTTGTCCTCTGCGTCAAAGAGCAGATCGCCGTTTACATACATTTTGCCCGTATCGGGGGTCTCCAAAAAATTAAGACAGCGCAAAAGGGTAGTTTTTCCGCTTCCCGAAGAGCCGATAATGGCAAGGGTCTCGCCCTTTTCCATGGAGAAATCAATGCCCTTTAAAACAGGGGTATCGCCAAAGCTTTTGGTGAAATTACGTACTTCCAGTATAGACATTTCTTTCCTCCTCAGCCCCTAAAATAACTCAGCTTCTTCTCAACAAAGCCAAACAGCAACGTCAGCCCGCCCACAAAGAGCAGATAGAATGCCGCCGTGTAGAAGATCGGCCAGATGAGTGCCTGGGTGCTTGCCATATCCTTGGCGCACTTGATGATCTCGGGAATGGCAATGGCATTGGCAAGGGCGGTGTCCTTGACCAAGGTGATGATCTCATTGGACATGGAGGGCACAATGCGCTTGACCACCTGCTTTAAGACCACCTTGAAAAAGATCTGGGATTTGGTCAATCCCAGCACCTGTCCCGCCTCGTACTGTCCCTTGGAAATGCTCTCAATGCCGCCGCGGAAGATCTCTGAAAAATAGCAGGCATAGTTGATCACAAAGGCGATGAGCACTGCCAAAAATCTACCGTGCCACATGAGCTGGGAGGCACCCATTGCCACCGTGATCTCACGGTCGATGGTATTGAAAATATTCACCGATGCCCCGCCGATCAGTCCCGGCAGATAGTAGATAACGAAAATAAAGAGCATCAACGGAATACCGCGGATGATCCATACAAAAACCTTCGCAGGCGCCTTGATGAACCGATGCTTGCTCATGGTGCAGAAGGAAAACAGGAGCCCTAAGGGGATGGCAAACAGCAATGTTAAGCAAAACAGCAGACAGCTGATGCCAAAGCCGCTAAGCAGGTCCAGTGTAATATCCAAAAAATTCATTGCTCTTCCTTTACTCTTTTAAAACGCAAAACGGCAAGGCGAGTCTAAAGGACTCCGCCTTGCGTTTTTTCGGGTTGTTTGGTGAAACTTACTTCTGATCTGCGAAATCAGTGATAGCGGTGTTGGAAACGCCGTACTTTTCAGCAAGTGCCGCGATGGTGCCGTCAGCAGCCAGTGCTTCCAGCGCGCCGTTTACCTCGTCCTTCAGTGCATCGCCCTTCTTGAAGCCGATCGCATAGAACTCCTCGGTGCCGGAAACGGTCTCAACGATCTTCATGTCAGCATAGTCGCCCTTGCCAACATAAGCCTTTGCCAGCTGATCGTCAACAACAACGAAGTCAGCAGTGCCCAGAGCCAGCTCTCTCATTGCATCAAGCTGAGAGGTCACGCCGTTCTTGATGGCGCCGGTCAGGGTATCGCCAAGGAAGGAGTCGCCTGCAGAGCCGGTCTCAACAGCACCAACCTTGCCTGCAAGAGAAGCTGCGTCGGTAATGGTGTCAGCAAGTGCGCTCTTTGCAACGATGACCTGCTTGTTTCTCATGTAGTTGTAGGAGAAGTCTACCTTTTCGCTTCTTGCAATGCCGTCGTCGTCAGCGGAGTTTGCGGTGAAGCCGTTCCAGATGCAGTTGATGGTGCCTGCGTTTACTTCGGTATACTTCTGATCCCAAGAGATTTCCTTGAAGACTACCTTGTAGCCCAGCTTTGCAAATACAGCTTCAGCCAGCTCGGTGTCAAAGCCAACCAGCTTGCCGCTATCGTCCTTGTAGTTCATGGGCTCGTAAATGGTGTAGCCCACAACAACGGTCTTTTCTTCACCTTCAGTGCTGGTGGAAGGCTTTTCGGCGGCGTCGGTGGTGGTTGTGGTGCTGCAGGAAGCAAACACCAGAGTCATGGACAGCAGGGTTACCACTGCCATCAGTAATGCGAGAATCTTTTTCATTTTATGTTCCTCCAAAATGTTTGGGCATCTGCCCTTTTTCGCGTGACGGTATTATAGCACAAACCCTTCCCTTTTGCAATATGGTAACGTGCTAATATACTAAAGTGTTTTCGCCTTTTTTTCGTCATTTTCAACAAAAACATTCAAAAAACGCAAAACTTCCCCCAAAACCATCTGGAAACATGGCTGTTTTCATTCAAAAAAAACGGTCAATTTAAAAGGACGCCCCGACCAAAAAGCCGTTTCGTCCTTTTTTTCTTTTTGATATTGGGCACTTTGAACAACGCTCAGCGCCATGCAGAGAGCTCCGTTGCCGGCTCTTCTTCAAAGACCGCTTTGCCTTCCTCAATCTCTATTCGTCCCAGCTTTTCTTTATGAAGCAGGTCTCTGCCCTGCTCCGCTTCATGAACCACCCAGTCCAGCGCATACACTTCAAGGATCGCTTGCCCGTCGGAGGTAGTTGGCATCACCGTCACATGGGCGGTAAAATTTCCAATAGCCGCACTCTCGATAAACTTCTTTTCTTCAAGATCGAAAAACTTCACTGTTCCCCCGTGAAAGCCCGAGCCTGCACAGGTGCAAACGACCAACTCCTGCCGTCCGTCCCCGTTTATATCAAAAAGCTGTGCACCCCAAACATCATCGCCTAAAGGAAAAATCTCGCGGTCCAACACAATGTACGCACCGCCATGGCTTGCAAAGCTGAAAATGCGTACATCAGACTGCTCTGCCACGGCAGGGGGTGTTTCGTTGTAGCACTTCTCTACTTTATATGTCTCTTCTGGAAGAACATCGGGAAGATCCCCTTGGTATTCCTCGTATTTTTCCGCAATGAGCGCGGCAACAAACTCCTCTACCCCCTCTTTGCTGTGGGGAAGGGTCACTTTTGTGCCCTCCTGCTTCGTTACACTGCCACAGCAGGATAAAGAAAGCAGCAGCACCGCAAGCACCAAAGCCCCCGAGAAATACAGCCCATAGCGCAAAAAACTCTTGTTTTTCAAAAACGATTGAACGGTCATTTTATGCTCCTTTCCGTTTGGTTTTCGATTTCGGCGCTCACAGCGCGTTGGTCAACAGCACCCACCCTGCCGCAAAGAGAAGCAGGGCAAGGCAAAGGCATGAAAACGCCGAAAGCCTTTTATAAGACAAAATGTTCCGAATACGCAAGCCGATCCCCGCGCCCCCAAAGCAGGAGGCAAAGGCAGAGCGCACCTGCACCGCATCAAGAAGAGTGCGGGCATAGTCCTTTTGCTCCTCGGGGGAAAGGCGCTTTAACAGCGTTTCATCGCAGGCAAGCTCTAAATCCTGCAAAAAGCACCTTAAAAACAGCCAGGACAGGGGATTAAACCAGTGCACGCAGGCGGTAACGAATCCGATCACCCGCCACAAATTGTCTTTTCTTTTTATATGCGTTTGCTCATGAAGCAGGATCAGTGACAGTTCCCGTTCTCTATACGACACGGGCAAGACGATCTTGGGCTTCAAAATCCCATAAACCGCAGGAGAGGAGACCTTTTGGCTAAAATATACCCCCGAAAAGTCCTGCTCTGCACCCGCAAGCACTGCTCTTTGGGAGGAGCAATACAAAAAGCCGTAGATACCCAGCAAAGAAAGCCCCACCGCCGCCCAAAGGATGGAAGAATAAAAGAGAATATCTTCCAAAAGGGGC
>JAFTMP010000045.1 GCA_017452335.1 Clostridia bacterium | reverse complement strand
GGCTTTGGCAAAAGCCCCGAGCCCGATACCGTGTGGGATGTGGGGGCGTATGCCGAGTTTACCCGCGCATTTATCGAGCATTTTTCCTTTGAAAACTATACCCTCATCGGACATTCCTTCGGAGGCAGAGTGATCTTCATGCTTTTTGAAGAGGGGACGCCCAAGGGACTTTCTCGCATCATTCTCATTGACAGCGCAGGGGTAAAGCCCGCCGACACCGCAAAGAAGAAGCTCAGACGCATGAAATACAAATTGGGCAGAAGGATGCTGGAGCTGTTTGCACCCGCCAAGGTGGAAAAATACCGCTTAAAGCACAGCTCTGCCGATTATAAAGCCGCCTCACCCATGATGCGCGAGGTGCTTAAAAAAACAGTGTCGGAGGATCTTTCCCATCTGTTTTCAAAAGTAAACGTGCCCACCCTGCTCATCTGGGGCAAAAACGATACCGCCACGCCTTTATCCGATGCCAAGCTGATGGAAAAAACCATCCCCGATGCAGGGCTTGTGGAGCTGGAGGGGGGACACTATTCCTTCCTTGATCAGCCCGTGATCTTTTCCCGCGTGATGGCGTCCTTTATGAAACTTTGATACAATTTTAAGAGAAAGGACTCTTATGGAAACCTTTTTTATTCTTTTACCCATTGTCTTAGCCTGTCCCGCATTTTTTGCGGCGTATACCCATCATTTGCACATGTTTCAGCTCAATTCCTATCATTTCGATGTAGAACTGAAATGGATGGGCAAAAACATGGGGCAGGTGTTGCTGTTGCTCATTCCCGGGCTCATAAGCGCCCTCTCTTCACTGCTTGTGCCGGGGTCTCTTTATTGGCTGTCGGGCGGCATTTGTGCGCTGATCATGGGAGTGCTTGCAGTATACCTCAATTACAGAAGAGTAACGAAAAAAGCAAAGAAGCCCCTGGTTTACACCGACCGCGTCAGACGGATGATGGTCACCTCCTTTGTGCTCTTTTCACTCCCCCTGCTCCTGCTCTTTTTCTTGGCAGGCGGAAAAATTGCCTTGGCGTACGCTTCGCTTATTATCGCGCTGATGCCCTTTTATACCCTGCTTGTGAATTTTATCAACAAGCCCATTGAAAGCTCTGTACGCAAGCATTACATCAACGATGCCAAGCGACTTCTTTTGGAAAACCGCAATTTAAAGATCATCGGCATCACGGGAAGCTACGGCAAGACCAGCGTGAAATACTACCTCACCGAGCTTCTTTCCACCAACTATAACGTGCTCATGACCCCCGAAAACTTCAATACCCCCATGGGTGTGGTCAGAACGGTCAGAGAGCATCTGTCGCCCCTTCATGAGATCTTTGTTTGCGAAATGGGCGCAAAGAGACGGGGAGAAATTAAAGAGCTTTGCGACCTGGTGCATCCTCAAAACGGAGTGATCACCGCGGTGGGTCCTCAGCATCTTGAGACCTTCGGCTCCCAGGAAAAGGTGAGAAAGACCAAGTTTGAGCTGGCACGTGCCCTTCCCAAAGACGGAAAGGTTTATTTAAACGCCGACAGCCCCGAGCTGATGAAGGAAGAAAACAAAGGAAACGCCGTGTTCTACAGCCTTGAAGGAAGAGGCGATTATAACGGCGAAAACATCCGCACCGGTGAAAACGGCACCACCTTCACCCTGGTGCATGGCGAAGAGCGGGTGGAATTTTCCACACCCCTCATTGGCAGACACAATGTTTTAAATATCGTGGGTGCCATTGCCATAGCCCATGATTTCGGCATTTCTTATGACGACTTAAAGGGTGCGGTCAGAAGACTTCAGTGCGTGCCCCACAGACTCCAACTTATTGATAACGGCAGAGCGCTGATTATCGACGATGCCTACAACTCTAACCCCGCAGGTGCCAAGGCGGCGCTGGAGACCCTGTCCTTCTTTGAGGGCTACCGCATCCTCGTTACCCCCGGAATGGTGGAGCTTGGCGCACAGATGGCAGAAAGAAACAAGGAGTTTGGCAAACAGGCGGTGGGCTGCTGTGACTACGCCGTGCTGGTGGGCAAAAGACAGGCGCCTCCCATCCTGGAAGGGCTTCTTGAAGGGGGCTTTCCTAAAGAAAAGATCTTTGTGGCGGAGAACTTCAACGAAGGCATTGCCCATGCTTACGGTCTTGATACCGAAGGAAAAAGACCGGTCATTCTGCTTGAAAATGACCTGCCGGACAACTTTTAAGAGAGTGCGGAGTGCGGTCAAACTCAAAACCGTGTTGGTTTTGAGCTTTGGCGGAGTGCGGAGTGTGGTAAACTGTTTTTAACTATACCCCTGTCCATCCAAAATTTTTGGAGATGCAAGAACCTTTTTCAAAAGAAAATCGGATTACAAATCACCTATTCTACAAAAGTTTTTGAAGGATTTTAGGGGACTTTTTACAAAAAGTCCCCTAAATGGGGTGTTGGGGCAAAGCCCCAATATAACAATATAAGGAGAATTTGAGATGATCAGAGTAGGACTGTTTTTTGGCGGCAACAGCGTGGAGCACGAGATCTCCATCATCACCGCTCTGCAGGCGGCAGAATACATCGACAAGGAAAAATATCAGGTGGTGCCTATCTACATCACCAAGGACAATCGTTTCTTCACAGGCGAGGAAATGGGCAAGATCGATAACTACAAGGATATCCCCGCGGCTTTAAAGAAGGGCACCCAGGTGCTCTTTGCCAAGGGCGAGCGGGGTGCGGTGGATCTCATCCGCCATCCCGCAAAGAAGTTTTCAAATAATACCGTAGCTACCATCGACGTGGCGCTCCCCGCCGTGCACGGCACTAATTGCGAGGATGGCACCCTGCAGGGGTTTCTTACCCTTCTTGACATTCCCTACGTCGGATGCGACGTCTATTCCTCCGCCCTCGGTATGGACAAATACGCCATGAAGGCGGTGCTTGCCTATAACGATATCCCCGTGCTGGAGGGCAAGCTTTGCCATGTCCACGACTACGAAAAGGATGCAGAGGGGCTGATGACCCTGCTTGAAGAGAAGATCGGCTATCCCATGATCGCAAAGCCCGTTAATCTGGGCTCCAGCATCGGCATTTCCAAGGCGCGGGACAGAGGTGAGCTGAAAAAAGCCCTTGATAACGCCTTCCTTTATGCAAGGGACGTTCTTTGTGAGCACGCCATCATGAACTTAAAGGAGATCAACTGCGCGGTGCTGGGCGATAGAGAAGAAGCCATCCCCTCCGAATGTGAGGAGCCCTTCGCGGCAGACGATATCTTAAGCTACGAGGACAAATACATCGGCGGCGGAAAGGGTGCCAAGAGCGCAGGCTCCAAGGGAAGCGGTATGGCGTCCTTAAAGAGAAAGATCCCCGCAGATATTACCCCCGAGCAAAGAGACGAGGTCAGAGCCCTCGCCGTTTCGGCGTTTAAGGCGCTTGGCTGTGCGGGCGTTTCCCGTATCGACTTTATGCTGGATAATGACAGCGGCAAGATCTACTTAAACGAGATCAATACCATCCCCGGCTCCCTTTCCTTCTATCTGTGGCAGCCTCTGGGTATGAGCTATAAGGAGCTGCTTGACCGTATGATCACTCTGGCAGTAAAGCGCCACCGCCAAAACAAAGCGGTGACCCACTCCTTCAAAACCAACGTCCTTGCAGGCGTCAAGCTGGGCGGCACCAAGGGCGCAAAGGGTGCGAAGGGATAACAATACAGCAAACGCTCCCCAAGGGAAAGGTCCCAAAGGGAGCGTTTTCAAAATTTTTTGAAATTTTTTTAAAAAAAGGCTAACCGTTTTATTTTTCTTTCACTATAAGGGCAGAAGCTTCTAAAAAAGAAAAGGATCAGGAACGATGAACGAGATGCAATTAAACGAAAAGATCGCAGAGGTCTCCAAAACGGTCTTTTCCTACAGTATGGCAAGAACCCGCAACCGTGAAGAGGCAGAGGATCTTTCGCAAGAAATCCTCTTGGAGCTTGTGAAGTCGGCAGGCAATATCCGCGACGATCAAGCGTTTTACGGTTTTATGTGGGCGCTTGCGGGAAACGTATATAAGCAGTGGCTTAGAAAAAAGCACAAGGCAGAAACGCTGGAGCTTGCCGAAAATGTCTTGACAGAGGATCTTCCAAGCTGGGAGGAGGACTGTTCGCAGGATTTCATCCTGCTTCGGCGGGAGCTGACCCTGCTTTGCGAAAAATACCGCAAAGCCACCGTTTTATACTACGTTGATGAAAAATCTTGCTCCGAAATTGCCCGCATCCTTTCCATTAGCGAAAGTATGGTGAAATACCTGCTTTTCAAATCAAGAAAAATATTGAAAGAAGGAATGAATATGGAAAGAACCTTAGGTACACTCAGCTATAATCCTAAAAATCTTATCCCGCTGTATAGCGGCGAAGGTCCCAACAATTTTCACGCTTTTATGAAAAGCAAGATCAAACAAAACATTCTTAGCGCCTGCTATAACGATGCGCTTACCGAACAGCAGATCAGCCTTGAAACGGGTGTGCCCTTGCCTTATCTTGAAGAGGAGATCGGAGCCCTTCTTGAAAAGAAGATCCTCTTAAAGGAAGGCAAGCGCTACAAAGCCAACGTGATCGTGATTGACACCCGGTGCGGCAAGGAGATCGCAGAAAAAGCCGCCCTCTATCACGAAAAAATTGCAAAGGCAATGGAACAGTTTATCGACGAACACCTTGAAGCCTTTAAAGGAATCGGATTTCGCGGCTGTGACTTCTCTGAAAACACCCTTCGCTGGCAGCTTGCCGTGCTGATCTTCCGCGTGATCACCTTTGGTGATTTTGAAAAACAACAGGCGGTAGCCCCGGCGCCGATCACCGCTTGGGGCGAGCGGGCATATCTTTGGTGCAAGGAAGAAAACGAAGAAAACATACTTGACAAGTATATTTTCTCTTACAGCGGCATGAAAGATAAGCAAGGCGCGTCACTCTTCTTCTTTGATTGCCGCACAGGGGGCAAGGGCGATCACCACGATTTCTACGGAAATGAGCGCTTTATAAACATCCTTTGCGACATTGCAAGAGGGGACACCGCCCACTTTGGCGAATACGACCTTGAAGCGGTGGCAGAAATGGTGAAGAAGGGCTATGTGATCAAAAAGGACGGGGACTTTGTCACGACACTTCCTGTTTTTAGTGACAAGCAGTATGAAAAGGCGCTCCTTCTTGCAGAGGAGTTCGTCCGCACAGAGCTTGTGGCTTTGCTTGAAGAGCTGAAGGAACGCACCGTGCACATTTTGATGGAGCATACCCCCGCACACCTGCAGGAGCAGGTGCCTGCCATTGCGCGGATGGATACCTTTGAGCATTCTGTCTGCGCTCCCGGCAAGCTCCTTATGGAGCGCCGCTACCTTCAAACGACCTACCATCCCCTTGAAATGCCCACTACCTTTATCGTGCTGGAGTAATAACAAAACAACCCGCCCGCCGAAAAGCGCTCTTTTCGGCGGGCTATTTTTGCTTTTTCTCCCCCTGCGCATTGATTTTGCAAAAGAAAGATGGTATACTGAACGTAGTAGAAAGAATCCGTTTTTTGTTTGGAGGCTATGATGGTAGACCGCTACATCGAAGAATATAAAAAAGGCTTTGTTTTTACAAAGGAAAAGGACGAGGCAAGCACCCTTGAGGTGCGGGGGGTGCACATCCGTGTGGAGCCGTCGAGCTTTTTTGACGGCAG
>JAFTMP010000044.1 GCA_017452335.1 Clostridia bacterium | reverse complement strand
TGCGATCTCAAGGTTGAGAACAGTTACCTGCTCGTTACCGTACTGACCGGGCATCTTCTTGTTCTTGAAGATTCTTGCGGGGTCGATAACACCCATAGAACCGGGCTGACGATGGATGGGACCGGTACCGTGGGTCATACGAAGGATCGCATTGCCCCATCTCTTAACGGTACCCGAGTAGCCGTGACCCTTGGTGATGCCGGTAACGTCGACCTTTTCACCTGCCGCAAAGATGTCAGCGGTGACGGTATCGCCTGCCTTATAACCGGAAATGTCCTCGAGTCTGAACTCCTTCAGATGACGCTTAGCGGTGCAACCGATCTTCTTGAACTGACCTGCCTGAGGCTTGGTAGCCTTCTTCAGGTCGATGAAGCCCAGCTGGATGGCCTCATAACCGTCGGTTTCCTTGGTCTTCACCTGGGAAACAGTGCAGGGGCCTGCTTCAATTACAGTTACGGGAATTGCATTTCCCTTCTCATCGAAGATCTGGGTCATCCCGATCTTCTTACCGATAATACCCTTTTTCATTTCTTTTTCCTCCGTTTTAGTTATTGGTTGGTGGTTCACCGTGGGCGGGTAACCCGCGGGATTTCTACCAACTTGACGTAAAACCTCTGCTTGCGCTTCAGTTTAGCCTGCTTGATTAAGACTTAACCGAAATTTCAACGCCTGCGGGAAGTTCCAAGCTCATGATCGCCTCGATAACCTTATCTTCGGGCTTGATCAGGTCGATCAGTCTCTTGTGAGTTCTGGTTTCAAACTGTTCTCTGCTGTCCTTGTACTTGTGTACTGCACGCAGGATGGTAACGATCTCTCTGTCGGTGGGGAGCGGAATAGGACCGGAAACGGTTGCGCCGAATCTCTTTGCGGTCTCAACGATCTTCTCAGCTGCCTGATCGATCAGGGTGTGGTCGTAACTCTTGAGTTTGATTCTTACGTTCTGAACTGCTGCCACTGGTATTTGCCTCCTTATTTTTTGATGATAATCTTTGGGGCGGATCTCCCGTCCTTCCGCATTCTTTTTTGTGCACACTCTTCCGGGTGTTTCATAGCCTTTCCAACAATTTAACCGGTCACGTATGGTTGGGTTAGACCAAAATTGCGCCGGTTTCCTTACTTGGATGCTCTTTGCGGGGGACTGTCATCACTTTCGCCCGTTCTACGGACATACTCCACGAAAATTCCCTACGTTTTCCGTAGCAACCTTTCGCTTCATCGCACATCAAGCCTTGCTATTATACACGATTTCCCTCAAAAAATCAATAGGGTTTTTCAAAAAAATTCCGATCTATTTGCAGAATTTACATTTTATTTACATTTGCTTTACCAATCCCAAACTGCAAAACAGCACCCTCAAATCTCGTATACAGCAAAGCTCGACAACCGGCAAGCACCCCCTTCATCCGCGCACGACGTCCATCTTTTTTCTTCCTATATATTATATATACGCAATGCACACCGCAAGAGCAGAATCCGCACACAGCAGAGACGCAAGCCGCAGCAGCTCATCCGTATCATTTTACCGCAAAACAGGGTTCTGCGCACCTATAGGAGCTTGAAAGAAATTGTTTGATTTTCGTCCTATTTTGTTATACTTTGTCTTTTTTTGTTATTTATTCACTTTTTCTGTTGACAAATACAGTTTCTTGTGGTATTCTAATATTGGAGAGTGTAAACACACCTCGTACTTCAACAGAAAGGGCTCCGCCAGGGGCAAGGTATACCATATGAAATCCACAGGAATCGTACGACCCATAGACTCGCTTGGCAGAATCGTTCTCCCCAAGGAGATCCGCAACGTTTTCGACATCGGTCCCAAGGATCCCCTGGAGATCTACATCGATACCGACAAGATCATCCTGAAGAAATACGCACCTTCCTGCATTTTCTGCGAGGACAGCGACAACGTAGCTTACTACAAGGGCAAGCTGATCTGCCAGAATTGTCTGGAAGCCTTGAAAAACATTGCTCCTCAATAACGTATCAACACAAAGAGCCGACGTCGTCGGCTCTTTTTCTTTCTCTACTTCACCCCGCTCCTTTGCAGATACAAGTAAAGCACACTTTTAAAGATACAAGTAAAGCACACTTTTAAAGATACAAGTAAAGCGCACTTTTACGGATAGAAAGAAAGCGCACCTTTAACGACAGAAAGAAAGCACGGGAATGCATCGCATTCCCGTGCTGTTTTGCTATTCTATGCTTGGCAATTACCAGTTGAACTTGTCAGCGTCTTTCTTGTCGCCAACACTCAGATCCAGCAGATCCTTCTCTTCAAATTCAACTACCTCTGCCTCAGGAGCAACGTAAATCTTCTCATTCATCTTTAGTTACCTCCTTTACGCTGCAGGCGTCCAAACGTCGCTGCAAACGTAGATCAGGTTGCCGTTGGCATCCCAAGTACGACCGTATGCAGTAACTCTCAGAGTGGAAAGCACTTCTGCAGGAACATTGTTGATCACACCGCCAAACAGGTATGCACCGTCAACGTAGGTGCCGCCTGCCACAGACACTGCCTCGTCAGTGGTAACCAGAACAGTCTCACCGGAGGTCAGAGTGGTGTATACGTACTTGTTCGTTTCGGGATCCTTTTCAGTGGTAAAGATTCTGTCCTCACCGTCAACGGTAAATACAGCCTCAACGAATACGTCCTGATACTTCACATCTTCAATAACGATGTTGCCATAGAAGGTAACGGTAGAACCGTCAACAACCGCGCCGGCAGACATGATATTTTTCAAAGCAACGTTATATTCAATTTCCTCGCCATAATTATCATAATAATCCTGCTCGAGCGCCTTGATACCCTTCTTTATAGTGTCTACAGTGGTATCCGCAGAATTGGTTCTCTTGTGATAGTAAAGCGTAGAAATCTCTCCGCTTTTAATGCCTTCGGAAATACCTGCAAGCATCTTTTCATACTGGGTATTTTTAAGTGCAATTGCATTATATCGAGCTCCCGAAATAGCTGGGTATACAAACACGGTAGCAGTAACAGGAACAATCAGCGTATCAAACGATCCGGTCATTTTGCCGGCAGCATTCACTTTCACAACCGTTTGACCGGCAGCATTCACAGAAGGAATAGCATAGGTTTCGCCATTACCCTCATACGCATCAGCCGCACCGGTAGCAACGGTAGCAACAGTAATCTTGCCGCCCACGAATTTTGCAGCGCCCAGATCAGCATCAGAAGGCTTGGTGTCGCCTTCTTCGCTACGCATAGCAAAGTCGCTCACCTTGGTTGCAATGATATCATACACAGCACCTTCATCACCGGTAACGTTGAACGCAACGGTAGCCAGAAGGGCGCCGCCCTTCGCAGTCAGCTGATCAACGGTAACAAGGAATTCACCTGCGTCAGCAGTACCGCCAATCATATTTTCGTTTACGTTTACAGTAGAGTAAACACCCTTAGTACCTTCGCTGTAAATGGTATAGCCGCTTTCTGCAATGGTAACACCCTCGGGAAGATCGAAATAAACCTGGAAATTGCAGAGACCGTCGTTGCCTGCCAGATTATCAACAGACGCATACAGGTCCACATAGGCAGTCCCGCCGGGTGCAACGGTATAATTGCTTAAAGAAATTTTGATTCCCAGACCGTCGGCAGCATTAGAGCCGATCGCAACAGCAGGGATCATAGCAAATACCATCACAACAGCGAGAACAAATGAAAGAATGCGATTTTTCATAGTATACCTCACTTTGTTTTGAGAATTTCTCTCCGATTTTCTAGATACACATACAGTATAGCACACTTTTCGAAAAAGTCAATAGTTTTTCTTCTTTTTTTAGTTTTTTATTTAATTATTTTTCATCAAACACACTTTGTTGTCCGGACCGATCGAACGATCGGTTCGGACAACAAGCTTTGATTATTCAACAGCAGGGGTATTAGCAATCATGTTCAGCAGAACCGTTACATCGTTGATCGTAACATCACCGGAATCATCCAGGTCAGAGTCAAGCTCCTCGTGAATCGAGCCGGTTCCGCCAATTACGTTCAGAAGCAAAGTAACGTCGGTGATGGACACTCTTCCATCCGCATCCATATCACCTACCACCTTTTCAAGCTGAGCGATCTCCTCGGTGATCTCGCCGTGGCACTTCTCGCAAATATAGGTGTTAGAGCCGGGTGCAAGCGTGGTCGCAGGAACCTCAATCTCATCGCCCTCGGGACAAACGTGATCGTGGATCGGAACAAACTTCTCACCTGCAGCATTCGTATCAGTGAACTTGTACTCGCTTTCACCTTTTCCTACAAGATAATGATATCCGTTTTCACTTAAATCAAATACATTTATCGTAAGAACATACGAAACACCAATAACAGGGACAAATGCATTTTCTTCATCAGCACAAATGGCAAAACGAAGGAATGTGTTTTCAGGATTCGCCCAAGCACATGAATCAGGCGCGAGCACAATAGACTCAACTTTATCTTCTCCATTCTCTTTCCACTCAAAGATTAACTCAAATTTGTAGTTATCTCTGTTTTTCCACAGAACGGACATATCATAGCCATCTTCATTTTTAAATACCGCCAGCAGTTGGGTTTCTCCGCTCCAGTTCTCAATCGTTGTGCCGTAATAATTGCCTACCACGATCTCACGCGGTGCTCTTACTGACTCTTCAAACACAGCAGTATAAGTAACATTCTCGGTTACCGCAACAACTTCCTTATCCCAGCCTGCGAAAGTGTACTGCTTGGTATACGTGGGTTCCTTGGCGGGCGTTCCGGGATACTCGGGGATCTCGCCGTTCTTCACCTTGTAGTGCTCCACATTGCCATCAACAACCCAAGTCACTGTGCTCATATCCTCCTCAGGCTCAGTAATCTGGATATCCACAAAGTGATAGCCAACATTTGCGCTTCCCAATGTTCCGTAAACACGCAAATATCTGTAGGAATTGTACTCGCCCTCTGCATTAAGCGGAATGTTTATGGTATAGCCGTCTGCATCCGATGCTTCAGTCGTCAGCTTACCGCCCAAAAGCGTCCAATTTTCCAAATCATTAGACGCATATACATCCCAAGTGTAGTATCTGCTTGTATCCGCGTAGTTCACCAAAGTGACAGTTTCGATTTGTCTGGGCTCTTCAAAAGCCGCCTGTACATAGCACTTTTCGTTATGCACCAATCTGCTTCCCTGCTCATATCCGGGAACGATCGGCTCAAATCCTGCGGGAACATTAAATCCTTCGGTAATCTCACTGGCACCTACCAATTCATCGCCCTCGTAAATTTCCAGCTTCACCAAGTAATTGGTAGTACCGGTTGCATACGATGCAGGAACAAACTGATTTTCACCCTCGCCAAGGCAAGGGGTAAAACGGCACCAAGCAGTTCCCCATCCGGAAGAAGGCGCCGTGGTAATTTGCTTGGACCAGCCATTGGGAACACTGTATGTCAGTTTCCAAGTGTACGCTTCATTGCCGCGCAGTCCTGCAAATTCAGTACCGTTCTTGTCCTTAATATTCAGGATCATTACGGTATCTCCGCTCCAATTTTCCCAACCGCAATTGTAAGGATCGATCTGAAGCTCAAAGTTTCTCCAAACAAAATTGACGCTATCTCTGGAAAGAGCATCATTATAAGCTCGCTGAGCTACAAGCGCAAGGAATTCTTCTTTGGTAACGTTGTTCAGGACGACGGTATTCACAGAAGAATTGAAGGAAACGCCCTGTCCCATAAAACGAAGCGATTCAGGAATCACCACTTTATCAACTGTTCCGCAGTTAGAGAACACATCCTGACCAAGTTTTACAACGCTGCTACCGAATACAATTTCTTCGAGGTTTTTACAACCTTGGAAGGAACGAGCCGGGACACTTGTGATCTGATCTCCGATCACTACCTTTTTGATAGCCTCTCTCTGTTCGTGCCAAGGATATTCTTCAAGAGCATACTCAGTCATAGGACCATTACCGGTAACAGTCAAAACACCGTCAACCAAAGTATAATCCCAACCGGTTTCGCCGGGATAATAGTATGAAACACGTTCTTCAATATATGCCGTATTATAAGCACCGCTGGAATTCACTACTTCATAAAACTCCAAAACGGTAAGACCGCCTGTCAGTGTAATCTTATTCAAGTTGTTGCTTGAATAAACAGTACCCTGACTAAACCTCTCAATCGTAGACGGAATCGTCATCGTGGTCAGCTTGTTGTTGTATGCAAAAGCATCTCCACCCACGCGAAGAACACCCTCGCCTAAAACAACTTCTTCCAGATTCTCACAATTGTTAAATGCGCCGGCGCCAATTTCGGTAATACCATCAGAAACAACAACCTTGACAATAGATGCCAACTTGTCATCCCAAGGATATACGCCGTCGGTGCCGGACACAACACCGGTACCGGTGATAGTCAACACACCCTCATCCGAAAGCTCCCACGTCCATTCGTTGGGCACAGTAGGAACCTCGGTTTGCTGAACAGCAGGATCGTACCAACTAATATCCACCCAACCGGGCATTGTCGTATCAGCGCCTGTTCCCGTGGTAAAAGTAGCTTCGCCGGAAATGTTATTTCCCAACGCCGTCGAGCTAATTGCCACCGCCGGGATCGTTGCGAACACCATAAGTGCCGCAAGTACGAACGAAAGAATTCTTTTGCTCATATGTTTCTCCTTTTTCGCTCAGGGAGCGTATTTTTTGGCGCTGCCCCTCTTTGGTGCGGGTAAGACGGCGGCAGACACCTATACAAGCACATTATAACGCAGATTTTCACTTTTGTCAATTGATTTCGCTCGATTTTGTCAAACGAGTGATGAATTTTTTGTGAACAAAAGAAAAAGGAGGCATTGCTCTTTTGGGATGGCCGTCGATTTTTGTAAAAAGGCTTGGATCTGTCAAGCACTCGAAGAGGGACAGACCGGGCTTGAGTCGGTGCTTTTTGGGGGGAGAAAAGAATGTTGCTTTCGGAACGGTCAGAAAAAGCGGTTTGCGCTTGCTTTTTGCGCAAAAACCTTCCTATTTATTACATATAGGTGTTTTCGGCATTTGTTTACTGACGTATACGCGTTTTCGGCTGTTGCGTGGTACGCTGCCTTTCGCGCGCATTTACTTGCGCTATCCCCCCTTTCACCGCCAACGCCCCGGGCGTGGTTGCTCTGTGCCGTGCATTGTGCGGCAAAAAAGCCCCTCCTTTTCGCGATACTCTTAACCGAGCTACGCTAAAGGAGGGGCCGTTTTATTCTTTGCTTTGCCGCAAAGATCTTTTGTTTCGGTATCGTTTTAAAAGGGTTCTCCGCTGAGGATGTGCTTGCGCACTGCGATATAGTCAAACAGATCCACCGTTCCGCTCTCGTCCACGTCCGCCGCAAGGAGCGCCGCGCCCGAAAGTCCGGTGCCGTTGACGATATGGCGCTTGATCGCCGTCAGGTCAAAGATGCCCGATTCGCCGTCCCCGTCGGTATCACCCGTGACCGCAACGGTATAGCACTCTCCCTCGGGCAGACAGACGAGCACGCCTGTGGTAACTGCCGCTTCCTCTGCCAAGGTCTTGCCCTCTGCGCTCTTCACCGTGACGAACGCCCCTTCGTTTAACAGCTTTTTCAGCTCTGCCGCCGTGGTACCCGGGGCAACGCCCGAAAGAACGCGCTGCTCTTCGTCCACCCTCAGGCTCTCCGAGGTCACCGTTTTGGGGTTGACCGTCACGTTCAGCTTTGCTGAGGCAGGGCTTGCATAGCTTGTTGCGGTTTCTGCAATTCTGCAATAAAAGCTGTAGCTTCCGTATGCCGGCACCGTAAACACGGGGCTCGTTTGCCAGCTCTTGCCGTCCATACTGTATTCGTTGCCCTCCACCTTCTTCAAGGTCACCTTCAAGCCCTTGATCACTTCAAGGGTGGGTGCCGAGGGGGCAGACAAGCTCTGTTTGCTCGTGGTCACCGTCAGACCCACGCTTGCGGGGCTGGCGTACGCCGTGGCAGTTTCCGCCACCCGTTGGTAAAAGGTATAGGTAGTGGCGGGCGACAGTCCGGTGAAAACGTTTGAGGACTGCCAGGTCGTGCCGTTTTTGCTGTACTGATAGCCGCTTATTGCCGTCAGCGTCACCGAAGTCGCCGATTTGGCGGCATAGGTGGGGGCGGCGGGCGCGGAGGTGCTCTTTTTGCTTGTGGTCACCGACAGTCCCGCACTTGCAGGGCTGGCGTACGCCGTGGCAGTTTCCGCCACTCGACGGTAGAAGGTGTAGGTGGTGGCGGGCGACAGTCCGGTGAAGACGTTTGAGGACTGCCAGCTCGTGCCGTTTTTGCTGTACTGATAGCCGCTTATTGCCGTCAGGGTCACCGAAGTCGCCGATTTGGCGGCATAGGTGGGGGCGGCGGGCGCGGAGGTGCTCTTTTTGCTTGTGGTCACCGACAGTCCCGCACTTGC
>JAFTMP010000043.1 GCA_017452335.1 Clostridia bacterium | reverse complement strand
GTATCCCTCGTCCATAAAGATCACGCGGTCGCCCACTTCCTTGGCAAAGCCCATTTCATGGGTAACCACCACCATGGTCATGCCCGACTTTGCAAGATCCTTCATGACGTCCAGTACCTTGCCAACCATCTCGGGGTCATGAGCGGAGGTGGGCTCGTCAAAGAGGAGCACCTCGGGATTCATACAAAGGGCGCGCACAATGGCAACTCTCTGCTTTTGTCCGCCCGAGAGCTGTGCGGGATATGCGTCCTTTCTGTCGGCAAGCCCTACTCTTGCAAGAAGCTGCATTGCCCGTTCCTCTGCCTCTACCTTGTTCATTTTACCAAGCTTTACGGGGGCAAAGGTCAGATTTTTCAAGATGGTCATGTGGGGGAAAAGGTTAAACTGCTGGAACACCATGCCAAGCTTCTGACGGTACTTGTTGATGTTGGTGCCCTTTGCGGTGATATCGGCGCCCTTAAAGCAGATGCTTCCGCCGTTGGGCTCTTCCAGCAGGTTCAGACACCGCAAAAAGGTACTTTTACCCGAACCGGAGGGTCCGATCACGCAAACGACCTCGCCCTTATGGATATCACAGTCGATGCCCTTGAGCACCTCCAGCTTGCCGAATTTTTTCATCAGTCGCTTTACGGAGATCATGATCGCGGTGCGGTTTGTTTTATTTTCAGCGTTCACTTTGTCTGAGTCTCCTTTCAAGAAGCGATACAAGCTTTGTCAAGATGACCACCATGATCCAGTAGATGACCGCGATGGCAACCAGGGGCATAAAATTACTGAAGGTGATGGAGCGGATGAGAATACCGCTTTGTGTCAAGTCTGCCACGCCGATGTAGAAGGCAACGGACGTTTCCTTAAGCAGTACGATGAATTCGTTGGCAAGAGAGGGAAGGACCGCCTTGAATGCCTGGGGGAAGACGATGGAAAGCATGGTCTGGGGGTAGCTGAGACCTAAGCTTCGTCCCGCTTCGATCTGCCCGCCGTCCACAGACATAATACCTCCGCGCACGATCTCAGCCACATAAGCACCCGAATTGATGCCGAAGCAGATCACTGCCGCGACAAATTTGTTAATTTGAAGGGGTGCCAGCAGAACGAAATAGATGATCAAAAGCTGTACCATGACGGGCGTTCCGCGGATCACCGAAAGATATGCCTGGCAAATGGCGTTGAGAATGGGGAAGGAGCCGTTCTTATCGTGGGAAACACGGGTAACTGCCACAAGGAAACCGAGCAGCACACCGATGAGCATGGCGCATCCGGTAATGGCAAGGGTGGTACCCAGACCCTTTACGATATACTTCCAACGAGCCTCCTCAATGAAGTTTCTGTGAAATTCTTTGGAAAACTCGGTAAGAGCGGCAATCAGCCAGCCTGCTGTTTCGGGCACCTCGCTGTCGTAGTTTTTAAAGGCGATCAAGTTCATCATACCGGTGCGCAGGGTGGTCAGATTGGCAATATCCACTTGTCTGCCGTCGATGTTGATGAATTTGGTTTCCGTCAAGTTCTTCTGAGCGGAAAGAAGGCCGCCGTAAAGGGCATCCACCGTGGCATCCGAAAGATGAACGGAAAGACTGCCGTCTGCAAGCTCATAGGCAGTTAAGGTCAGCGTGTCCTTGATGGGCTCTGCCTCCTTGATGGCATTGCACACCCGATCCTTGAAGGCGATCTGCAGGGCAGTGGCGTTGATGGAGGCGCTTCCTTGCTCGGTGTAGTAGGCATAAGCCTCGGTTAAAATATCGTTCTTATATTTCATGAAGGCATCTCCCGCACCGATGGTCTCGTATGTGCAGGTGATACGGATATCCTTATAGTCACCGTAGGAGATATCGGTAACAGAAATGCGGATATTTTCCTTCACGAATTTTGTGCCCGACGCGGTGGCGGCGGGAAGATTTGCTACAGTATCGTTGATCAAGCTCTCCGCCTGCTCTACGGTAATTTCCTTGGCGGGACTTCTGTCACCCAGCTCAATGATCAGCTCTACACCAAGAAATACAACGCCGCCAAGAAGAGCCAGACTAAGCACGACGGCGGTGATGATCGTTATAAGGCTTGGCTTCTTTTTCATATATGTATGTCTGCCGTCCTTTCGGTAAGATGTTTAAAGGAAAGGGGTTGTTCTAAACTCCGAACAACCCCGCCTTTGGAAATTACTCTTTGATGTACTTTGCAACGATGCCTGCGATGGTGCCGTCTTCGATGAGCTCGTAGATGGCGGTATCCAGCTTTTCAAGCAGTGCCTCGTTGGTCTTGGAAACACAGATAGCGTAGTCCTCGTCAGCGTAGGTGGTCTCAAGGATCTTGGTGCCGGCGTTGTTTGCAACATAGGACTTAGCGGGCTGGTTGTCGATGATTACGCAGTCAACATCGCCGCGAAGAAGTGCTGCAACAGCCTCATTACCCGAAACGTATCTGGAAACGCGCTCGTTGCCCAGATCATCGGAAGCATAAGTGTCACCGGTGGTACCGGTCTGCACGCCTGCTTTGTAGGTAGCGCCCTCAGCAAAGAGATCGTCAACGCTGGTGATGGGGGAATCTTCCTTTACGATGATCACCTGAACGCCCTTTGCGTAGGAAATGGTGAAGTTTACGCTCTTCTTTCTTTCGTCATCTACGGTGATACCTGCCATACCAAAGTCAACGGAGCCATTCTGAACAGCAGTGATGATGGAGTCAAACGCCATGTCCTCAATTACCAGCTCCATGCCCAGCTTGTCAGCAATAGCAGCAGCGATCTCAGCGTCGATACCTACGATCTTCTCGCCCTCATAATATTCATAGGGAGGGAAGTATGCGTTGGTAGCCATCTTCAGAACCTGCTTTTCACCGTCATTGGTGGAAGCTTCAGTGGATTCTTCGGAGCTTTCGGGCTTTTCACCCTTGTTGTCATCATCAGTGGTTGTGGTGCTGCAGGAAGCAAATACCACGGTTGCGGACAGCACCATCAGAGCCGCCAGCATCAGTGCAAGAAACTTTTTCATGTTTTTCTCCTTAAATTGTGTTGTTAAATTCGATCTATCGTCAAAACGACCGAAGCAGTATACCACACTTTCATAAAAAATGCAATAGTTTTTTGAAAAAATGTATAATCTAAAGCATGTTTCGACGAGTTTTGAGGGGGGATTTTGTGTTTTTATGAATAAAAATACAAAATATCACAAAAAGTTCACAAAATTTCAAAAAAATTCAAAAAACCTATTGACAGATGCCAAAATGTGTGCTATTATGTGCACACAGTTTTGAAGTAAGGAGAGCCGATATGAAAAACGTACGCAACGAAATGTCCATGTCTATGATGCGCATGTGCGGCATGTGCATGTTTTCCTGCGCTGTTTTTCACGGGCAAAGATCCTAATCAAAACGGTTCGGTCATGAGTGGTTCATTGGTCGAGGTTCTGTGAGGGAAGCCCGCGGGCTTCCGCTTTTTTATTTTATTGCAGACCGAAATAATTTTTCAAGGATAAGGAGGAACACAAATGAAGTTCTCCGTTTCAAAGGTCAGAGGCATCACTTGCTTGTGGTCACGAATGTGAGCCTTCGCCACCGAATAAACGTTTTCAATTTAGTATTACATAAACACAAAACAAACATTACTTTAATTTAAGGAGAAACCTAACCATGAAAAGAATCGTATCCATCCTTGCAGTGCTCGCAGTACTGCTCACCTCCCTTGTTGCATTCGCATCCTGCCAGAGCAGTGACGATAAGATCGTTATTGCAATCCCCAACGACACCACCAACGAAGCAAGAGCACTTCTGCTTCTGGAAAGCCTTGGCTACATTGACCTCAGCGACGATGCAGGCATCGAAGCAACCATCCGTGACATCGTAGCAAACCCCAAGAACATTGAGTTCAAGGAAGTTGAAGCAGCTCAGCTGCCCCAGACTCTGGACGATCCCAAGGTTGACTACGCAATCATCAACACCAACTATGCTGTGCAGGCAGGTCTGAACCCCACCAACGACTCTCTGGCTCTGGAAGGCTCCGCTTCTGCTTACGTAAACATCCTTACCGTTAAGGAAGGCGATGAAGAAAAGGCAGAGATCAAGGCTCTTGCAGCAGCGCTCTCCAGCCAGCAGGTTGCTGACTACATCAAGACCACCTACGGCGGTTCTGTTGTAAGCGTTGTTGAAAATCCCGGCGACGGCTACGATGCATCTCTTGACTATGCTGCACTGGCAGGCAAGAAGATCACCGTTGCAGCATCCCCCACACCTCATGCAGAGATTCTGAAGATCGCACAGACTATCCTTGCTGAAAAAGACATCACTCTTGAAATCAAGGAATTCACTGACTACGTTCAGCCCAACATGGTTGTTGAAAGCGGCGATGTGGATGCAAACTACTTCCAGCATGTTCCTTATCTGGACAACTTCAACGCAGAGAAGGGCACTCACCTTGTAAGTGTTCTCGGCGTGCACGTTGAACCCATGGGTCTTTACGGCGGCACTGAGAAGACTCTGGACGCTCTGAAGTAATATTACCGACTGATTGAACACGGGTTGTCGCAAGATGACCCGTGCTCGTCTGTTTATTCCCGTTTTTTGCGGTGCGTTTTTGACACACCGCAAGCATGAAAAGAAAGGCAAAACGATTATGATCGAGATCGTAAATTTATCAAAGACCTTTGAAACCGCAGGCGGCAAGGTCGAGGCGCTGAAAAATATCAATCTCACCATTGAGGATGGCGATATTTACGGCATCATTGGCATGAGCGGTGCGGGTAAAAGTACGCTGGTGCGTTGCATCAACATGTTGGAGCGTCCCAGCGAAGGACAGGTGCTTATTGACGGTAAGGATATGGGCGCGCTGTCATCTAAGGATTTAAGGGAAGCAAGAAGAGAGATCACCATGATCTTCCAGGGCTTCAATCTGCTCATGCAGAGAAACTGTCTGAAAAACGTGTGCTTTCCCATGGAGCTTGCCGGTGTAAAGGCGGCAGATGCCAAAAAGAAGGCAATGGAGCTGCTGGAGCTGGTGGGACTTCCCGACAAAGCAAAGGCATATCCCGCACAGCTTTCGGGCGGTCAGCAGCAAAGAGTTGCTATTGCAAGAGCGCTGGCAACCAACCCCAAGGTTCTGCTTTGTGATGAAGCCACCTCGGCTCTTGACCCCAATACCACCCATTCTATTTTGGAGCTAATTAAGGATATCAACAAAAAGCTGGGCATCACGGTGATCGTGATTACCCACCAGATGAGCGTGGTGCAAGAGATCTGCAACAAGGTCGCCATTCTTGACGGCGGCGTGGTTGCGGAGGAAGGACTGGTGGGCACTGTCTTCTCCAGCCCCAAATCTCCTGCCGCAAGACGGTTGGTGTTCCCCAACGGTGCGGACGAGCTGGTATCCAACCCTGCAAACGAAAAGCGTATCCGCTTGATCTTCAATGGTGCGCATTCTGCGGGCACACCGCTCATTGCCACCATGGCGGCAGAAAAGAAGATCTTAACCAATATTTTGTCGGCTACCACCAGAAGTGTGGACGATAAGGTGTATGGAACAATGCTGCTGGGCGTGCCCGGTGGGGAAGAGAAGTATAAAGAAGCCCTTGCATATCTGGCAGATGTGCCCGATGTGATCGCTGAGGAGGTGTAAAAATGGATTTTGCTACCCTTTTTACCGTTGAAAAACTGGAAAAGGCGCTGGAGGTGCTGATCAACGAAGTGCCTTTTGCCATTTGGGAAACCTTTTATGTGACCCTGCTTTCCACCTTTATTGCTCTTGTGATCGGTCTGCCCCTGGGCGTGCTGTTGGTTGCAGGTGATAAAAATGGCGTTCTGCCTTTGCCCAGATGGCTGATGGCAGTGCTGAATGCCTTCATCAACCTGTTGCGCTCTATTCCGTTCCTTATCTTGATGATCCTGGTTATCCCCGTATCCCGTCTGATCGTGGGTACGTCGGTTGGTACGGTTGCTACCATCGTTCCGCTGGTGTTTGCCGCATTCCCCTTTGTGGCACGCATTGTGGAAAGCTCTCTGCGCGAGGTCAACCCCAATATCATTGAAGCGGCGCAGAGTATGGGCGCTTCTCCCTTACAGATCATTGTGAAGGTGATGATTCCCGAGAGTGTTCCCTCACTGATCTCCAACGTGACCATTGCCATCACCACCATTCTCGGCTATTCGGCAATGAGCGGCGTGATCGGAGGCGGCGGACTTGGTCAGATCGCTATCAACTACGGTTATTACCGTTATCAGTACCCCACGATGGTCGTAGCGGTGATCCTGCTCATTATCATGGTGCAGGTGTTCCAGAGCATCGGTACTTATTTTGCGGTGAAGTTAGACAAGAGACTGAAATAAAATATGTAACATACAAAAAGATCGTTACCGCGCAGGTAACGATCTTTTTTCGTGTGCCGAATATTATTTTTTATCGCCGTAAATGGAGGTATAGCTCTTGTCGGTCTTTTGCTTGCGTCTCTTGCGCAGCTCTTTGAAGACCGCGATGGGTGCAATGATTGCGTACAACAGAACAAAGGCGATCAACACGATGACCCAAGAGCTGGTGGTCTTCATATAACCGGTCATATACATGGTGGCAAGAAGAATGCCTGCCCGCGCGATAAAGTGGGTGGAAAGCTTGAAATAGAGATTGAGCTTTTCAATGCGGAAAAGCAGGTTGGCGGCAGAAACACCGAAGGAAAGAAAACAAATGACCCAAAGCTTTTCAGTGGTAATGCCTTTGGCATTGAGGGAAAGAGACAGGAACAGCGTGATCAGCGTGAAAAATGCCGTGCCGGGGAAAAGAAATTTATTTAGAAGGAAAGATAGGGTGCTTGAACCTTTTTTCATAGAGAAAAAACCTCACTATACAAAACGTTATAAAAGCATTATACTACAACCGTACGCTTTTTGCAAGAGGAAAAGTCAAAAAAGAAGGAAATAGAAGAGAGAAAATACAAGGCATTCATGTGCGCGTGTTGTATGGAAACGATCTGCTTTTTGTGCAAGAGAAGCGCGTTTGTACATAGAAAATTCAATCTTTTTAAGGCGCTGAAATGGCAAGAAGTGTTGACTTTTATGCAAAGATTATGTATAATGTATAGAGATGATATAAGGGGTACTTTGCGTGAAAATGCAAATTGACCCTTTACATACGGCAGAGGTACAGGAGGAACGATCATGGCAGAAAAAGATATCAGACTTGAACAGCACGCACAACTGGTGAAGGATGCCTTTGAGAACCGTTATCCCGCGCTCCCGGGAAACACCGATCTGATCAAGAGCATGCGCTATTCACTGCTCGCTTCCGGTAAGAGGGTGCGCCCTCATTTAACGCTGGAGTTTTGTACCCTTTTTGGTGGGAATGAGGAGGCGGCGCTGCCTTATGCCTGTGCGGTGGAGGCGGTGCATACCTATTCGCTCATCCACGACGATCTGCCTTGTATGGATAACGATGATCTGCGGCGCGGACGCCCCACCAACCATCGGGTATACGGCGAAGCCATTGCCATGCTGGCAGGCGATGCACTATTGACCGAGGCGTTTGCTTTGATCGCGGGCAATGACGCCCTCTCTTCCAGACAAAACGCCAAGGCTGTGCAGGTGCTTGCCCAAAAGGCAGGGTATCTTGGCATGGTGGGCGGACAGGAAGAGGATATCCGCAACGAGGATGTGCCGGTGAGTGCGGCAGACCTTGACCGCATCAACAGCGGCAAAACCGGCGCGCTTCTGGAGGCGGCATGCGTGCTGGGCTGTATTGCGGCAAATGCGGCAGATGAGGAAATCGAGGCGGCAAGGATCTATGCTTCAAACTTCGGCGCGGCGTTTCAGATCATTGACGATATTTTGGATGTTTCGGTTTCCACAAAGGACCTGGGCAAGAGCGCGCTCAGCGATGTGAAGAACAGAAAAACCACTTATGTAACGATCCTTGGCAAGGAAGGCGCCTACAAGAAGGCGCGGGCACTGACCAAGAGAGCGGTGGATGCCATTTCTCCCTATGAGGGTAGCGAGTATTTGGTGGAGTTTGCTATGCGGGCGCTGGACAGAAAGAAGTAATATGCGCTTAGATCAGTATCTTGTAAAGGAAGGACTGTGTGCCACCAGGCAAAAGGCAGTCTTTGCCATCAAAGAAGGCTTGGTGCTCCTTAACGGACGGGTCTGTAAAAAGGCGTCTGCTGATACAGAGGGAAAAACCGTAGAGCTGCTTGGACAAGCATTTCCCTATGTGAGCAGAGGGGGGCTGAAGCTTTCGGCGGCAATTAAGGATTTTTCCCCGGATGTGCAGGGGAAGGTGTGCCTTGATCTGGGGGCATCCACCGGTGGATTTACCCAGTGCCTGCTGGAGCACGGCGCAAAACGGGTATATGCCTTGGATGTGGGTAAAGATCAACTGCATGAGAGTTTAAAGAGTGACGCGCGGGTCATCTCCATGGAGCAGTTTAACGCGCGGGAGCTTTGTGCCGACTCACTGCCCGAGCAGATTGATCTTGCGGTATCGGATTTGTCCTTTATTTCACAAAGTTATATTTATGCCCCTCTTGTTTCGGTACTGAAAGAGGGGGCGCCCTTCATTTCGCTGATCAAACCGCAGTTTGAGGCGGGCAGGGCAAGCTTAAATAAAAAAGGCGTGGTCAGCGATCTGCGGGATCACTTGCGGGTGATAAAGGAGCTTTGCGAAAAAGCCTCGGCGCAGGGACTAACGCTTGTTGACCTTTCTCCCTCTCCGATCCTGGGGGGAGATGGAAATAGAGAATATCTGGCACTGTTTCGTTATAAAGACGGGTGCCCCATCGGGGATCAAAAAATACGTGAGGCGGTGTTTGGTAGCCGTCAAGAATACAGTAAGGAATAAAGCGGGGTGTGCGGATGAACGCAACGGTAATTCTTGCCCGAAATGAAGAAAGAGACCAAAAAGCGGCGGCAGAGCTGATGGAATATCTGCGCTTTCGGGGCATTCCCACAGTCCTGTTGCAGGACGGGATGACGGAGCATTCCGATGAATATTACAACACCGACATTTTGTTCGTGCTGGGGGGAGACGGCTCCATTATGCACGTCGCAGAACGGGCGGCACGGTTCGGAAGCCTGATTTTAGGCGTAAATTACGGACATTTGGGCTATCTTGCAGAGATGGATCGGATGGATTTTCTCCTCATCGACCGTGTGATCTCCGGGGATTATACCGTGGAAGAACGCATGATGCTGCAGGTGGATCTGAACGGTGAGCAGGCAACGGCGCTCAACGATCTGGTCGTTTCCAAAAACGGCGTTGCGGGCGTGGTGGAATTGGAGGTCTTCTGCGATGGCAGAAGCGTGGGCAACTATCGCTGTGACGGCATGATCGTGGCAACGCCCACGGGCTCCACTGCCTATTCGCTTTCGGCGGGAGGCAGTGTGGTGGACCCCGCGCTGGAATGTATGTGCCTGACACCGGTGTGCGCCCATTCCTTCACGGCAAGACCGCTGATCTTTTCATCAAAAAGCGAGCTGCGCATTCAAAATACCGACCGTTTGGGACGCAGTATGCTTTGTGCACTGGATGGCAGCAGAGAGCGGGTACTGGAGGCGGGACAAACGCTGACGGTGAAAAAAAGTCCGCTTTGTGCACGCTTTGTGCGGCTGATCAATAAAGGGTTTTATGATACCCTGCGGGCAAAAATGATGAACGGCAGGTAGTACTTTCGAGCATTATACAGGCAGAACTGGGGAATTTTAATGAAGAACAACAGACAAAAGCAGATTTTACAGATCATTACCGATCACGACGTGGAAACGCAGGAGGAGCTGATCGCACGCTTAAAGGCAGGAGGCTTTAAAGCCACCCAGGCGACCGTTTCCAGAGATATCAAAGAGTTAAAGCTCATCAAGATCGCCACGGACCGGGGTCACTATAAATACGCTCCCTCTGTGACGGACGACAGCAAACCCAATGCCAAGTTTCACACCATTCTTCGCGAAACGGTGATCTCCGTCAAGCGAGCAGGAAACCTTGTGGTGGTAAAGACCTATAACGGCATGGCAATGGCGGCAGCGGCGGCGGTGGACTCTTTGCAAATGAACTGTATTTACGGTACGATCGCAGGGGATGACACTATTTTTGTGGCAGTGTCCGACGAGATCGCGGGAGAGCTCATCGAAAGCAAGATCGCCATGATCATTGCAGGGCGCTAAGCCCTTTATACAAAAGACAGATAAAAGTGAGGTGAGACGGCGGTGCTGTCAGCACTACACATTGAGAATATTGCGGTAATCAAAACGCTGGATTTGGATTTCTCGAAGGGACTCAGCGTGCTCACCGGTGAAACGGGCGCGGGAAAGTCCATCATTATCGGCTCACTGCGCATGCTTTTGGGCGCGAAGAGTGATAAGGATCTGATTCGAAACGGGGAAAAAGAGGCGCTGGTAGAAGGACTTTTTACCGATATTGATGCATACAGTTTGAAAAGGCTTGCGGAAGAAGAGATCCTTCCCGATGAAAACGGTGAGCTGCTTCTTTTAAGGAGCCTGACTACAGAGGGAAAAAACGGATGCAAGATCAACGGCAGAGCCGTTCCGCTTTCAAAACTGCGCACTGCAGGGCAGATCCTGCTGTGCATCCACGGTCAGCACGATACCCAAACTCTTTTAAGAAGCGAAACCCATATCGGCTTGCTTGACCGTTTTGCGGGATGCGAGGAGCAACTGGCGCGCTATAAGGATGCCTATAACCGCTCCATCGGCTTAAAGATCAAGTTAACCGCGCTGTTAAAGGATGAGGGTCAAAAGGAGCAGACCGTCAAAGCCTTAAAGCTTGCCATTAAGGAAATTTCCGAGGCAAAGCTGAAGCAGGGCGAGGATGAGGAGCTGGAAAACCGCAAAAAGGTGGTCAGAGATGCGCAAAAGCTGGCAAAGCAGGCGCGCATCGTCTACAGAGCTCTTTACAAAAATGAAAAAGGGGGCAGTGCAGGGGATCTTATTGAGATCGCAGGCACGGCACTGGAACAGCTCTCCGATGTGCTGGAGGGGAGTGAAGAATACATTGCGCGCCTCACCGCCTGCAGGCTGGAATTGGAGGAGATCGCGCGCTCGGCATACAGCGTTTGCGAGCTTTGTACAGACAACCCCGCAGAGGAATTAAACCGCATTGAGGATCGCTTGGATTTGATCAAGGCACTCAAAAAGAAATACGGCGGGGAGCTTTCCGATGTGATTGCCTATGAGCAGAGTGCAAAGGAAAAGCTGATGCAGTATGCTAAGAGAGAAAGCGAGCTGCAGGAGCTTAAAGAAGCGCTGGAAGCATCGGTTGCCGATGCCCGAAGGGAAGCGGAGAAGCTCAGCAACCTGCGTAAGGCAGGGGCAGGACAGCTTGAAAAGGCAGTCAACAGCCAGGTGCGCTATTTGGATCTTGAAAAGGTCACCTTTAGCATTGCCGTCAAGGAGGAATGCTCTGCGGCGGGTATTCCAAAGCTTGGAGCCCTTGGCGTGGACAGCGTGTGCTTTATGATCGTCACCAACCCCGGCGAGCTTCCAAAGCCCCTTTCCGATATCGCTTCGGGGGGAGAGCTTTCGCGCATCATGCTGGCGCTGAAGGTGGCACTTGCCGATAAGGAAGCAACACCCTCGCTGGTCTTTGACGAGATCGACACCGGTATTTCGGGCAAAACCTCCCAGAAGATCGGTATTAAGCTGAGAGAGATCTCGGCGTATACCCAGGTGTTTTGCATCACCCACTCCGCGCAGGTCGCGGCGTGCGGACACAATCACTATAAGATCAGCAAAAGCCAGGTGGACGGCAGAAACCGTACACAGGTCGCCCTTCTTTCAAGAAGCGGCAGAATTGAAGAGCTTGCCCGCATCATGGGCGGAATTGAAATTACCAAATCCATTCTTGACGGTGCGGAAGAGCTGTTAAATGCAGGACAGCAAGCACCGCAGGAATGCGTATAAACATAAAATATTATCAAAATGACGTTTAAAAACGAAAGGATTCTATAATCATGCAACTTTACGAAGAACTTGTCAGAAGAGGGCTGATCGCCCAGGTAACCAACGAAGAAGAGATCAAAAATATGGTCAATGAGGGCAAGGCGGTGTTCTACATCGGCTTTGACCCCACTGCAGACAGCCTGCACGTGGGTCACTTCATGGCACTGTGCCTCATGAAGAGACTGCAGATGGCAGGCAACAGACCTATCGCCCTCATTGGCGGCGGTACTGCCATGATCGGCGACCCCTCGGGCAGAACCGATATGCGCCAGATGATGACCGAGGAGACTATCCGGCACAACTGCGAATGCTTCAAGGAGCAGATGAGCCGCTTTATCGACTTCTCCGACGGCAAGGCAATGATGGTCAACAACGCAGACTGGCTGATGGATTTGAACTACGTTCAGGTTTTAAGAGAAGTGGGCAGCTGCTTCTCGGTAAACAGAATGCTTTCCGCTGAGTGCTACAAGCAGAGAATGGAGAAGGGTCTTTCCTTCTTAGAATTCAACTATATGATCATGCAGTCCTACGACTTCTACATGCTCTATCAGAAGTACGGCTGTAACATGCAGTTCGGCGGAGACGACCAGTGGTCCAACATGCTGGGCGGTACGGAGCTGATCAGAAGAAAGCTTGGTAAGGACGCCCACGCCATGACCATCACCCTGCTTCTCAATTCCGAGGGCAAGAAGATGGGTAAGACCCAGAAGGGTGCTGTGTGGCTGGATGCCAAGAAGACGCCTCCTTACGAGTTCTTCCAGTACTGGAGAAACGTAAACGATGCAGACGTGATCAAGTGCTTAAAGATGCTCACCTTCCTGCCCATTGAAGAGATCGAAGCAATGGAAAGCTGGGAAGGAAGCCGCATCAACGAGGCAAAGGAGATCCTTGCTTACGAGCTGACCGCCCTTGTACACGGCAAGGAAGAAGCAGACAAGGCAAGAGATGCCGCAAGAGCGGTCTTCTCCGGTGCGATGATTAGCGAATATATGCCCACCACCACGCTGAGCGCTGAGCAGTTCACCGATGGCAAGATCACCGTGATCGACATGCTGGTGTGCTCTAAGCTCGCGCCCTCCAAGGGAGAAGCAAGACGTCTGATTCAGCAGGGCGGCGTGGCACTGGGTGACAATAAGGTAGAAGCCTTTGATGCCACCGTATCCCTTGAAGCATTTGAAGGGGATGTGGTGATCAAGAAGGGCAAGAAGGTATTCCACAGATTTGTTTTGGCATAAGAACAGATAAGGTATAGATCGGTATAGGGAAGGAGTAAGCCCATGTTTCACGAGGAATTCATCAAACGCTTAGACGAAGCGCAAAGACAAGGACTTCTCACCTATCAAAGAGAAAAGCCTCTTTCCAAATGCAGCAGCTTTCGCATTGGCGGACCCGTCCGCTATGCACTGTATCCTGCAACTGAGGAAGGAGTATTGGAGATCTTTCGGTTAACGGCAGAGCATAGCATTCCCCTGCGCGTTGTGGGAAGCGGATCAAACATCCTCTTCCCCGACGAGGGGGTTGACGGCGCCATCCTTTTCACAAGGGATTTAAGTTTTGTGAATATTGAAGGAACCACCATCAAGGCGGGTGCCGGGATCGGACTGACCACCCTTGCAAGCCTTGTGCAAAAGGAAGGTCTTTCGGGGTTGGAGTTTGGATACGGTATTCCCGGAAGCCTTGGGGGCGGCGTGTATATGAACGCGGGCGCTTATGACGGTGAGTTGTCTTATGTGGTGAAAAAAAGCCGCTATTATGACAGAGCAAGCGGGTCTTTCGGCACGCTTTCGGGGGTTGAGCATGGCTTTTCCTACCGACACAGCGCCTATATGGGCACTGACAAGGTGATCTTGGACGTGGAGCTGGAGTTAAAGGAAGGCGATCCCGCGGAAATCCGCGCCACCATGGATGATTACATGGCACGCAGAAAAAGCAAACAGCCCCTGGAATATCCCAGCGCAGGCAGTGCCTTTAAGCGTTATCCCGGTTATTTTACCGCCAAGCTCATCGACGAAGCAGGACTAAAGGGCTATGCTGTGGGCGATGCGGCAGTTTCCGAAAAGCATGCAGGCTTTGTCATCAATAAGGGAAATGCCACAAGCGCACAGGTCAAGGAGCTGATGGCACTCATCACCCAAAGAATTTATGAACTGCACGGCATTCATATCGAAAGAGAAATTATTTATTTCTAAGTTTGGGACAAAATAAGAAAAGGAAGGTGGGCAAATGTCTTTTTGCCAGGAAACCAAAAATGATCTTTGCGCACTTCCCGTAAAAAGCAAGTGCTGTAAAAAAGCGTTTCTGTATGGTCTGCTCCTTTCGGGAAACGTGTTCATGCCCGAAAAGATCAGACTGGTAACGGAAAATGAAAAAACGGTGTTGCTGATCCTGCATTTTTTAAAGGAACTGTACGGTATTCAAGGAAACTTGTATGTCAGCGAAAAAAAGTCGGGAGAAGGAAAGATCAGCAGTTATAAGCTGACAGTGTCGGCAAAAGCCGACCTGCAGACCCTTTTTGCAGAATATGCAGGGGAGGGTGACTGGGAAGGGGCGGTTTCACCCAACATGTTTCACTGCGAGGAGTGCTTCAAGCATTTTTTAAGAGGCGCTTTTCTCACGGCGGGCACGGCAACCGATCCCAACAGCGGCTATCGGGTGGAGCTGATCTTTGAAAACGCTTATCTGGCAAGCACCATTGTGGAGCTGCTTGATAAATACGGACTTTCGCCCAAATACACCACCCGCAAGACCAGCCACGTGGTCTACATCAAGGAAAGTGAAAACGTGGAGGACTTTTTGACCACCATCGGTGCCTCGGGCGCGGCACTGACCATTATGAACGTGAAGATCATGAAGGATATCCGCAACGCGCAAAACAGGCGCTCCAATTGCGATGCCGCAAACATTTTTAAAATGACGGGCAAGGCACAGGAGCATATCCGCATGATCAAGGCGCTGATGAGTGCGGGCGTGTTTGAGCTGCTTAGCGAAGAGCTGCAAACCACGGCAACCATCCGCTTGGAGCACCCCGAAAGCTCACTTATAGAATTAGCAAAGTTGCATGACCCGCCCATCACCAAATCGGGGGTCAACCATCGCCTAAAGAAAATTGCCGAGCAGTATGAAAAATGTACTGCGAAGATCGAGCATCATGCCGCGCAAGCACCCGAGCAGGGAGCTTTGGAGGAGTAAAAGAAAGGAGTAGCCATGTCATTTGTCCATTTACACGTGCACAGTGAATACAGCATGCTGGACGGTGCCTGCAGAATTGAGGATCTGCCCCGCGCGGCAAAGGACATGGGACAAGGGGCACTGGCGATTACCGACCACGGCAATATGTTCGGGGCG
>JAFTMP010000003.1 GCA_017452335.1 Clostridia bacterium | reverse complement strand
GGATGCCGAGAAGGACCTAAAAAAGGTAGGCGTGACCATGTTTGGCACGGTGGAGGTCATCAAAAAGGCAAAGGAGTGGGGCGCCGATCTGCTCATCGTCCACGAGCCCCTTTACTATAACCACATGGACGTGATCGGAGAGGATCCGTCTCCTGTGGTGGCGGAAAAGCGCGCGCTGGTGGAAGGGTGCGGGATGGTCTTTTTCCGCTATCACGACTTTATGCACTTTAGAGACGAGTACCGCATCACCGAAGGGGAGCTTCACTATTTGGGTCTTCACGGCAGGGTGGAAAAGACGCCCTACGTGGCTTCCTATCTGTTCACCTCCGATGAACCCGTGACGGCGCTGGAGCTTGCTGATCGTATGGAGCGGGATCTTCATATTGCCCACGTGCGCATTGCAGGCAAAAAGGACGGCAAGTCCACCAAAATTGCCGCCTGCTTCGGCACGCCCGGCGGGGTCTTCGAGCTGCTGCGGGACGAGAATGTGGAGATCGTTTTAACGGGCGAGGCGGGCGAGTGGACGCTGGGCGAATATGCAAGAGATGCCGCCGCCCTTGGGATGAACAAGGCGCTGATCGTGATGGGGCATATCGGGTCGGAAAGAGACGGTATGCGTCTGCTCACCGAGCGCCTGCAGAGTGAACACCCCGAATTTGAGACCCGCTATTTTGAATGCGGCGAGGTGTACAGGTATACCGACAGCAACTAACGGCACTTTGAAAAAGGAGAATATGGGTGAAAAAAGCAACGAAACGGGAGCAAAGCTTGAAAATACAGCAATGGTATTTGAGATTATCGGTGATTTTTGCGCTGATGACGCTCTTTTTGCTGGCGTTGACCATCAATAATTTCTATCAGTACAGCCGTTTGCCTCTGACGGAGGAGAAAACGGTGCAAAAAAACTATACCTTTGCGGAATTTGAAAAGGACAACAGGCTCTATTTGGTGTATGTTACGGAAGAGCAACAGCCCCTTGAAATTGCATCGGTGACCATGCACCCCGCACTTTTTGACGCGCTAAAGGAGCTTGGGCGAGGGGATGCGATTTCCTGCTTGCTCCTGCCGCGAGATTCCGCCCGTTCTTCTTATGAGATCGTGGCGATCTCGGGAGAAGAGAGCGCTTTGCTGACCCTTGAAAAGTACAACCAAAATCAAAAAAGCAACTTGATCACAGGCTTGATTCTTTCACCGATCATGACGCTTCTTGGCGCGGGCATGACGGCGGTGTTCTGCTCTATTTATGCTTATCGGCGCTTTAAAAACAAAAAGAAAGGAACTTTGCAAAATGGATAAGGTTCTGTTTATTTTGATCGGCTCCCTTGTTATGGGCGCATTTATCCTCTTTGCCGAGTGGTTCTCCGGTTGGATGCACAGCAAGACTGAGGAAGAACAGAGGCTCGACGGCAGTTTGACAAGAACCCGCGCGCCTCACCGCACCAAGATCGGATTTCGGATCGTTGCTTTTTTGGTTGCATTTTTTTCTGTGGGTGGCGGTATTCTGATGGCAGTTTTGGGCGGTGAAGCCCCTATTGGAGCGTGGATCGCATGGCTGCTTGCGGCAATGTTTTTTGAGGCGCTGGCGCTTTTGCCCCTTTGCTCCTTTATGGAAGAATATGAAGAGATCAGAGACGAGGGCGTGTTTGTGAAGCATCCTTTGGGGAGCAAATTCATCCTTTTTGAAGAAATGGTGCTTTATGAAAGAGGAAAGCTTGGGGATCTGACGGTTTTGGATGAAAAAGGAAAGCCCCTCTTTGTAGTTCCGAGTAGCCGCGTGGGCATCGGCGGGCTTGTGGTGCGCCTGGAGGCTGCGGGCGTGAAGAGGAAATAAGCGGGAGGATTTTGAAAAGGAGCGTTTATGTATTACGGCTATATCGAATTGATACCAAAGCAAGAGTACGACAGCGAAGTGGTCGAGGCGCTTTTGTGGCAGTTTCTTTGTGCTCTTGAGCGCAATGGGCAGATTACCAAGGCGTATACCATCGTGAAAGAGCAGAACTATCGGCTGTTTGTGACCTTCACAAAGGAGGATTCCTTTGCGGAAGGAAATGATGGCTTTTATGTGCGCCAAAACAGGGAAAAGCTGAAGGAACTGTTTGACCTTACCGTGACCGTTCTTGGAGAGAATCTTTCAAGCGGGCGTTACTGCACCTGTGGGGAGCGCAGTGCCCTTGAAATGGTGACGCACCGTTTTGACGAGGATAGCCCCTTCGTTTGCTTGGATTGCGGCAGATCGGTGGCGCTTTACGAATTGCCTTTACTCGGGGACGATGTATATGATGAAGATTATACGGTTATTCAGTATTGGCAGGAAAACTACAGCGCTATAGATACGCTGTGGATGAACGGTCTTTGCGACCGTTATTCGGGCAATCAGCTGGTAAAGTTCGATTCGGCACTGAATAAGCAGGGCGTTTTGTTAGCAAAGGAGCTTGAAAAAAAGGCGGGATGCAGGGTTTATTATCATCTGTCCTGTGCTTACGGAAAATCGGTAAAAGCCAAAAAGATTGGGCAGGACCACATCCATTATTGCCCCTCTTGCGGTGAGTTGATGGAACGAAAGAAGATAGCTGGGCTTTACACAGAGGATTTTTGCCACACCTGCGCTCTTTGCTATGATGCACATTGAGCTTAAAACAAGCCCGCCTATTTGAACGTGGTGAGCTAACCCACTGAAAAGAAAATAATGAGGGAAGCGCAGATTTGCAACTGTCTTTTCCAGATCCCCAAAGAAAGGAGCTTTTGTAACCGAAAGCAGAAAATGAAATGATGAAAACCATGAAAATATACCACACCCTCCCCGACTGTGCCATGAAACTCCGTGTAACGGTCTTTACAGGCGAGCAGGGGCTTATTGACTGCCCCGATGAGATCGACAAACGGGCGGCGCATTTGGTCCTTTTTGAAGGGGACATGCCCATTGCCGTTTGCCGTGTCTTTGAAGAGGAGGGCAGGTGGATGTTGGGCAGATTTGCGGTGTTAAAGGAGCATCGGGGAAAGGGTGCCGGGCGGGCGCTGCTCGCTTTTGCCGAAGAATACGTGCGAGAGCAAAAAGGCAGAGAGCTAACGCTTCATTCCCAGCTTGATGCCAAGGGCTTTTATAGCCGCCTCGGCTATGAAGAATACGGAGAGATCGAATATGAGCAGGGCTGTGCGCATATTTGGATGAAAAAGAAGGTTTAAAGAAGAATTTACATGAAAAAAGAACAGAATTTTGAAAAAACACTGCCCGAACACTACGAGCAGGTGTATCATTTAAATGCCAAGGATGTGAAAATGGGTTTGATCTTAAATTTGATCGCCTTGATAGTATTTATTGCAGTGATGGGGGCGGCGATCCTCATTCTTCTGTTGGGCAAGGTCTCTTTTGTATATGATCCCATCATCGGGATGATCGCGTCGGGCGTGTTCATGCTTGCCGTGATCGGC
>JAFTMP010000042.1 GCA_017452335.1 Clostridia bacterium | reverse complement strand
GTGCTCTCGTGCAATACCTCTGCCGGTGATCACAAGACCCACTCTCTTGATGGCGGGCGCGCCCTTTGCCGCGATAGCAGCCTTGCCGATAAAGTCGGGCTTGTCCATCTTCACAAAGAAGCCGATGCCCGATTCCTTGGGGGTCAGCTCGTCATTCATTTCATGACCGTAAAGGGGCATAGCCGCTTCCATACGCAGGGTGTCTCTCGCACCAAGACCGCAGGGGATCAGACCCTCAGTCTTACCTGCCTCAAGCAGGCTGTTCCACAGGTCGCACGCGTCCTGCGCACCGCAGTATAACTCGTAGCCGTCCTCGCCGGTGTAGCCGGTCTTGGAGATGATTGCAGTGATCTCTCTGCCGTCCTGCAGAGTGATCTTGCCCTCTTCCACGAAGGAGTAGTACTTTTCGGGAATGTACTCTGCCTTGGTCATCTTCTCAAGGATCTGCTGGGAAAGAGGTCCCTGCAGAGCGATCTGTGCAACGGTTTCGGAAATATCGGTCAGCGTCACATCACCGAAGATGTGTGCCTTCATCCATTCGTAGTCCTTTTCATGGTTTGCCGCGTTGACAACGAAGAGATACTTGTCTGCCTTCAAGCGGTAGATCATCAGGTCGTCCACAATTCCGCCCTGCTCGTTGCACATGGGGGAGTATTTTACCTGTCCGTCGGTCATCTCTTCTACAAAGATCGTGGTAAGCATGTTGGCGTTTGCCAGGGCATCGGGACCCTCCAAAACGATCTCAGCCATGTGAGAAACGTCAAAAAGGCCTGCTTTGGTGCGCACCGTCATGTGCTCGGTGATCACACCCGTGCCGTACTGTACAGGCAGAAGGTAGCCTGCAAAGGGAACGATCTTGCCGCCCAGGGCAACGTGAAGGTCATAAAGTGGTGTTTTCTTTTCCATTTTATTCACTCTCTCTCCGGCGGTGAATTATTGCGCGAAGCGCGTCTGCCTGCCGGTCAGACTTTTGGGGGGCTTTGCACCCTTTAACATAGTATATAATACTCTTTCAACTTTTGCAAGAGGTTTTTAAAATTTTTTCTTAATTTTGGAATTTCTTCGTTTCGGAGAAAACCTTTTTGAAAAAAGGGTTTTCCTCGAGCCCCTTTCCAAAAACTTTGAACGCGGCAAACTGTCGTTTGCCGAAAAATAAAAAAGTACCTGCTTTGCCCATAAAACAGCACCCACAAAGCCTTTTGGGGGCAATATGAGTGCGGTTTTTTTGATTATTCCGTTTTCGGCGCTCTGTAATATCTTTGATTGGAGCTTTTAGGCTTTTCGGGAAGAGTTAACAGAAGCTTTCCTTCATCCACTAAGGGTTGTACGATATGGGACATCGTATAATATCTGGATTTTTTCGTGAATGCTGTCAATTCTGCGCGGGAACGGGGAATTGAGCAGAATTCTAAGAGCAGGGAAATGAATTGTTTTTCATCTTGCATCGCTGTGGATTCATAAATTTTATTTTTCATAATGATTTTGAATTCTCCCCGCTTAGCGGAGAATTCGGGAGGGGGTAAGCCTGCGTTTTGAAACTCTTTGCGCATGGTGGGGATGCCCGAATATCTATTCTCTGTCACCCGCAAAAGCTCCAACATGTTAGCAAGTGCCGCGTTTCTGGTTTCGGGATGCACCTTTCCCAAAGCATCAATAGATATTTTTCCATATAAGCCGCCGCTATTGATGATCTCCAGCCGATCTCTGTACATTTCAAGACGGATGGGGACGTTTTCGGTATGAATACTGTAATCTCTGTGTACCAAAGCATTTAAAATGGCTTCGCGTACTGCTTTGATTGGATATTCGGGTCGGTCTGCCCGTCTGCCATCCGCATCTATGATCGTCTTGGTGCGGCTGTTTCGTCTTACAAATTCCACCGCCTCTTCCAACATGTCCGGAATAGGCCCTGTAATTCTTTTGTTATCTAAAAATCTCTCGCCATCCTCTCCCGTTGAGCCGATCTCTGTTCCCGGAATTGAGACGGCAGTGAGCGATAATTGGGGGAAAAAGGTTTGCGGATATTTTGAAAAAGTCATTAGTCCTGCAAGAGTGGGCGTGCCATTTGTGGTAATGCCCATCAATTCAAATATCTCTTGATCGCTTACGTTTTCGGATAAATTTTTGCGTTCGTTTCTCACAGCCTGTAGATATTGCGCTATGCGGTCAGTGTCAAACAGTAAACAGCTTGCATTTTCGACAGCTCGGATATCATCACGGACTCTTTTGCGGAAGGCATCGTAACTGTAGATCTCATATTCGCTCATCGGCTCGTCTGCTTCGCCAACTCTTATATAGGATCCCTTGATTCTGCCTACGCCTCGGTAGAATACCGGCCTTTCGGAAAAATCAACGCCGGGAATTTCGGCAGATACGATCGTGTGCCCTTCGATCTGACAAATGGTGAACAGTGCTCTGACGCGCGGTTCCATTTGATTACACTGCTCGGTGACCTTTTTTTGCAAATCCTGTGCATCATATACGCCAACGATTTTGTATCCTTGCTTTTCGTCAATTCCAAAGAGGAGGATCCCACCTTGATCTTGATTGGAAAAGGAGGAAAGGCTATCAAACAGGCGAGTGGGACAGCCATTTTCTGCCGATTTTATTTCAAGCGTTTGCCCTTCGGCTTTCTGTTCGATGATCGTTTTTACTAAGTTTAGCAATTCTTCGGTTTGCATGTGATCCTCCCCCTC
>JAFTMP010000041.1 GCA_017452335.1 Clostridia bacterium | reverse complement strand
TTCTGTAAGGTATCCTTACAAAGCATTTCCGGAGATGCCCTGCGGGCATCTCCGGTTGATCTGTCGAAAAGCTATTTGGGGCTTTGCCCCAACCCCCATTTAGGAGACTTTTTGTAAAAAGTCCCCTAAAAACCCTCAAAAACTTCGAAAGAATGGCGGTTATAAAGCCGTTTTTCTTTTGAAAAAGGGGGCATCGACACACTCCGCGAAGATGCCCTGCGGGCATCTCCGTTTTTCACAATTTTACATCACGTCAACCGTTTCAATGCCCAACAGGTCTGTTAAGAAGATCATCTTATCTCTTGTGAGTCTGCAAAGGGCAAGACGGTTCTGCTTCTTTGCTTCGTCCTCCTCGGAAAGGATGCGGTCATCGTGATAGAATACCGAGAAGGCAGAGGCAATGCGGTACGCCGCCTCGGCGATGTAGTTGGGGGCACGCTCATTCACTGCCTGCTCAAAATACTCGCCCACGTCGGCAAGGGTCAGCAGCAGATCCTTCTCGGCGGGAGAAAGAGTCACGGAGGTGTCAAGGCTTTCGGGAATGACAGCGCCCTCCTTGTCTGCCTTTGCCAGCAGGCTGGTGATACGGGTCACGGTGTAAAGCAGATACGCCCCCGTCTTTCCTTCGCAGGAAAGAAAACGGTCAAAGTCGAAAATATAGTCCTTTGCACGGTTGTTAATGAGGTCGCCGAACTTCACCGATGCCACAGAAAGTCGGTCTGCCACCTCTTTTCTGTGCGCCTCATCTCTGAATTTCGCGGGATCAAGGCTTTCAAGCGCCTTTTCGTAGGCGGTATCCAGCAGAGAGTTTAACTGCATCACCCCGCCGTCTCTGGTCTTGAAGGGCTTGCCGTCCGCTCCGTTCATGGTGCCAAAGCCCAAATGCTCGCAAGAGCACTCTTCCTTCAAAATGCCCGCAAGCTTTTCGCAACGGAAAATCTGGGTAAAGTGCAGACCCTGTCTCTTGTCCACCACGTACCACACATAGTCGGGGTCGAAGAGTTTCTTTCTCTGAATCATGGTGGCAAGGTCGGTGGTGGCGTAGATGTTGGAATTGTCCGACTTCTTGATGATCACGGGAGGCATGGGAGCGTTGTCCTCTTCCTTGGAAACGCGCACCACGCGGGCGCCCTCGCTTTCTTCAAGCAGCTTCTTTTCTTCAAGCAAAGCCAGCAGCTCCTCCACATAGTCCTCAGCATCCGATTCACCGTACCAATATTCAAAATCCACGTTCAGACGGTCGTAGATGCTCTTCATATCGGCTTTGGACACCTCCATAAAGGACTTCCACAGGGCATAATAACCGGGATGCTTTTTCTGAAGCTGTGCGGTAACCTCGTGGGCGACCCTTGAATATTCGGGATCGGTCTTACTCTTGCCCGAGGCGCAGGGGTAGACTTCATTAAGCTCCTTTACGTCAATGGGGGGCACGGTGTCCTTTTCGGGATTAAAATCGGGGGCAAAGCACCGCCAATCGGGGTGGCGTTCCCGAAGTTCGGTGATCACCAGACCCATCTGCAAGCCCCAGTCACCCAGGTGCGTATCACCAAAGGCATCGGCACCTGCGGCAAGGCAGATGCGCTTGATGGATTCACCGATGATGGCAGAGCGTAAATGCCCGATGTGCAAAGGCTTTGCCACATTGGGTCCGCCATAGTCCACCAGCACCTTTTTGCCTGCCAAAAGCTGAGGCATGCCCTTTGCGGGATCGGTTGCGGTATCGTTGATAAAGGACGCCAGATATTCATTTTTCAGCGTCATATTGATAAAGCCGGGCATTGCCATTTCCACCTTCTCAAAGGCAGGGTTTTCGGCAAGCTTTTCGGTCACGGCGGCGGCGATCTTAAAGGGAGGGAGTTTATAAAGCTTTGCGCCCTTCATGGCGCCGTTGCACTGGAACTGGCAAAGCTCGGGGCGGTCGGACTTGGTCACCACGCCAAGGGCGCCGTCGTATCCGCAGGCTTCAAATGCTTCCTTGCAAAGAAGGCTCAAGGTCGTTGTAATGGTATTCATCTTTTGTATATCCTTTCGGTTGTCAATCGTTCTCTTTTAAATCTTCATATTCGGGCAGGATGGTGGCAATGCTCTCAATTTTCCCATCCTTCATGTAGACTCGGGGCACCCGTTTATTCACCCCGCATAAAAGCTCGTAGGCAATACCTCCGCAAAGGTCCATAACCTCCCTTGCCCCGATGGCTCTGCCAAAGAGCTCCACTTCTTCCCCGCTTTGAACCCCGGGAATGTGGGTCACGTCGATCATAAACTGATCCATGCAAATGCGCCCGATGATGGGCGCGTACGCGCCGTGCACATACACCCGCCCTTTATTGGAAAGGGCGCGGGGCACGCCGTCCCCATACCCTGCGGCAACGGTTGCCACAAGCGTTTCTTTTGTAGTGCGGTAGGTGCTTCCATAGGAAATGGGACAGCCCGCAGGCAGAGTCTTTACTTGAATGATCCTGCTTTTCATGGTCATGGCAGGAAGCAGGCTCTCTAAATCCTGTTCTAAGGGCGAGATACCGTATAGGATCAGCCCTTCTCTCACCATGCCCTCGGGCTGATCCATGGTGCAGATCGCCGCAGAATTGTATAAATGCTTCAAGGGTATCAAAACGCCCCGCGCTTCAAGCGCCTCTATAAAGCGGGCAAAGCACTCCTGCTGTCTTCTTGAAAAGTCATTTTCCTCTTGATCGGCACAGGCAAAATGGGTGAAGATCCCTTCCACCTGCAAAAATTCCTCATGGCACAGCGCCTCAAGCTCTTCAAGTGTGTCATCGCAGGGCAAAAAGCCGATGCGCCCCATGCCGGTATCCAGCGCAATATGTACCTTTGCCTTCTTTGAAAGACGCTTTGCAACGGCATTTAAGCGCGCGCCGTCTTCCTTGCAGGTAAGCGTCAGCGTCACATCTTGCTTGATGGCGCCCTCATAATGCCCCTCGGGCACCACGCCCAAAACGAGAATGGGCGTTTTGATGCCTGCACGGCGCAGCTCATACGCCTCCTCTACCATCGCTACGGCAAAGTAGTCGCAATGCCCCTCAAAAAGCCGTGCGGTGCGCACCGCCCCGTGCCCGTAGGCATCGGCTTTCACCACAAGACAGCTCTTCACCCCGTCGGGCAAGTTTTTTCTTGCCACCCCGTGGTTGTGTATCAGTGCATCCAGATCAATTTCCGTCCAGGTACGGAATGTTAAAAGATCCATGTTCTCTCCTTATCTGCCCTCGGTTTGTTCATAGTAATGGGCATTCATGGCGTTCTGCAAACGCTTCATCAATTGCTCATCCTTGCCGCCGATGTCCCGCTCGTCCATTTTCAGCGCCCGCAGGGCAAAGGAGCCCGAGGAAGAAACGATCACCTCATCGGCATCATACAGCTCCTCCATGGTAAAGGGACGCTCTTCGGTGGGAATACCGTTTTGACGGCAGTAGTCCAGCAGATTCTTTCGTGCAATGCCGGGCAAAATATAGCAGTCGGCAGGGTGGGTGATGAACACCCCGTTCTTCAATATATGAATGTTGGAGTGGGCACATTCGGTCACAATATCTCCTCTGTGAAACACACATTCACTTACCCCCAGCTCCTTCGCCTTTTGAGACGCCATGACCGAGGGGATCAAGTTCAGCGTTTTGATGTTGCAGTGCAAAAAGCGGGTATCCTCGGTGTGCGTTAAGCAAATGGGCTCTGAAAGATCAGCAGCGTGTCCCTCCCAAAGGGCGATCCACAAATTGGAGCAGGGCTCTTCGGGAAAAGCGTGGTTGCGCAGTCCCGTGCCTCTTGTCACCTGCCAGTATACCAGCAGATCCCCCTCGTCCATCTTGCGCACCATGCGGTATAGTTCTTCCTTCATTTCTTCCTTGCTCATGGGCGCGGGAATGGATAACTGCGCCATACTGGAAAACAGGCGGTCGATATGTTCATCAAGACAATAAATGGTATAGTTTCGGGCAAGGGTGGCTTCGTAGACACCGTCTCCGAAATAGCAGACCCGATCGTTCATGGGAACCGTCATTTCATGCAGTTCACCGAATTTTCCGTTGTAATATCCCAGTGTTTTCATGGCAATCTCCTCTTTCAAGGCATATTTAGACAGTTACATTATAGCACCAAAAGCGCCGAATGGCAATAGTTTTTTAAAACTTTCAAAATTCTCCCCTCATCCCGCCTCAAGTCCTCTACCACAGACGCGCCATTTTCGATAGACGAGAAAAAATTATCGTTTTTCAATAAAAAGATATTGACAAACGCATATATCTATGCTATACTGCTGACAGTACGATACAAAGGAGCGTTCTCTTTATGAAATACGGCAAAAATCTCTCGCTTTCCCTCTCCATTGTCTTTTCTTTAGTAGGCTTGGCGGCAATTTTCTTTACCGCGATCCTCTTGCCCTTTTACGTGGAGTGGAAATGCACCAACACCCTTTCCATGTTTACAGGCGAATTGCCCACCCTTGGGGAAAAAATCTTCGTCTATATTGACGGTTATCTGCTGCTGATCTTAGCGCTGATTGCAGACGGTGTACTGCTCGCTCTGCTTCGGCTCACAAGAAACGGCGAGATCTTCACCCCAAAAGCCGTCTCCTTTTTGAAGATCATTGCCCGTTTAACGGTGCTGGTCGGCGTGCTGTTTGCGCTGTTGACTCCCTGGTTCAAAATGGCGTGCGTAGTGGGATTTGTAATCATTTTCGTGGGATTGGTGGTTAAAGTGGTTAAAAACGTGATCGAAGAAGCCACTGCCATCAAAGCGGAAAATGATTTCACCATTTGACGGGAGGTGGAAAAATGATCATAGTCAATTTAGACGTCATGATGGCAAAGCGGAAAATGTCCTTAAACGAGCTATCCGAAAAAGTGGGGATCACCCTTGCCAATCTGTCCATTTTAAAGAACAACAAAGCCAAAGCCATCCGTTTTTCAACCCTGGACGCCATTTGCAAGGCGCTGGACTGCAAAGTTGAGGATATTTTGGAATATGTTGAAGATGAAAAAAGATCATAAGGAGGAGTAAACGATGAACGCACAACCCATCCCAAACCAAGCGCCCGCAAGCGCACCCCCGAAAAAGGTCTATACCAAGGGGCAGACTGTTTCTGCCTGGCTTTCTTTCCTGGTGGGGTATCTCTTCTGCCGCACCTTCTTCATTAGCGAAAAGCCCTTTTACGGCTTTTTATTCACCTTCCTGCTCTTTGCCTTTGGCATTGCCTGCATGAAGCGGGAGGAAGGGCTTGCACCCATCTCCTTAAAACGGGCGCTCTTTTATCCCATCGCCGCCTTTGTTTTAAATTTGGGGCTCTTTCTTTCCTCTGCCCCCTTCCTGCAGTTTTGCACCTTCACGGGAACGCTCACCTGTTTTCTGCTCTTCTGCCACACGGCAAGCGGCAACAGGCTGGAGCAAAGTGCCGGAAAGCTCTATCTCTTTGACTTTTTGAAAGCACTGTTTGTTTCCCCCTTTACTGCTATTGTTGAAAGCTTCAACATCATTGCCTCCAACAAATGGGGCAAAAAGCTGGGCAAAGCACTGCTCTTCACCTTGGCGGGTTTGGGCATTGCCCTCATTCCCACCATGACCGTCTTGCTGTTGCTCTCCTTTGATGACAATTTCACCCGTACCTTAGGAGATCTGATGGACTTTTTAGGGGACGCCTTTTTCTCCCGCTTCCTTTCCCTGCTCTTCGGTATTCCCGTGGGCATGTATTTTTTCGGCGCCATTTGCGCGCGCAACGGTGACACCGCACAGGTACCCGGTGCAGAGCACTGCAACAAAGCGCGAAACTTCCTGGCGTTTTGCCCCTCCTTTATCGGCTTTGTAGCCCTTGTTCCTCTGCTTTTCCTTTATGTCGTCTTCATTTTGGCGCAAAAGGACTATTATGCCGCCGTCTTCTCGGGGAGCCTTCCCGAAAGCCACACCTTTTCCTCCTTTGCCCGCGACGGCTTTTTCCGTCTGTGCGCAGTGGCAGTCATCAACGCTCTTTCGCTGATCTGCCTGCGGCTCTTTTCCAAAAAGACCGCAAAGGGAAAGGTTTCCCCTGCCGTCAGCGTGGGCACGGTCCTGCTGTCTCTTGTCACACTGATCTTATGCGGCACTGCCCTTTCCCAGATGGGCATGTACGTTTCCGCCTATGGGCTTTCCCGTCTGCGCCTTTACGCCATTTGGTTTATGGCGCTGCTGTCACTCTTTTTCCTGCTTTTAACACTCTGCCGACTGATCCCCAAAATCCCCTTTGCCCGCGTTGCCGTTCCCCTTTTTGTCATTTGCTTTGCCCTGCTGATCCTGCCCGACACTGACGCGCTGATCGCACGGCACAATTATAACTGCTACAAGGAAGGCAGCAACAAGGAGCTGGACGTGGAATATTTGGGGGATCTGGACGATTCGGCAGTACCTACCCTGTGTGAGGTTTTGCAAAACGAGCCGTCTTTAAGGGAGCAGACACTTGGGGAATTAAAATATTACGTCCTTGAAGAGCCTCTGCATCTTGAAAATCTGACCCTGCCTGCCATTCTTGCGCAAAAAGCCATAGACGATCTGCCCACAAACCTTCGGGAGCGCCTTGAAAAGGAAGTGCGTTTTGAAAAGAGTCTGATCTTCCCTTCCGGTACAAGCGCTGATGCTTATTATGAAACCTACACCTCCCCCGCTCAAAGCAAGGGAGACCTGAGCGCTTATCAGCTTAAAAGATACTACTGCAATGCGGATGCCAATATAGAAAACTTAGTGAAGTCCGACTATCAACGGGCAGATAAAAACGATTTTGAAGAGCTTTTTCCCCTGCTTGAACAATTTGAAAAAGAGCTTAGCGAAGGAGACATCGTACGTGATAAGCTCATCCGCGTTTTTGATATCGAGCCGGATCTTGCGCTGTATTATCATCTGACCCCCCGTAGAGGAGGATGATCTTTCAAAGGGCTATCTTTTACAGCTCTACTATACCAACAGCATCTTCTATGTTTTAGAATACTACGGGGAAGGATAAAAGAAGATGAACGCCTCCTATAAACGGCTTTCCATTCTCCTTCTCTCCTTTGGGTGCGTGTTTTTGGGTGTCGGCGCCCTTGTACCTCTGCTTTTTGAAAACGCCGCCGACCCCAAGGCGCTGTGCGGTCTTTTCCCGGCGCTCCTCGTAGCAGGGCTTCCCCTTCTTCTTTTGGGGCTGGGAAGGCTCCTGCTATCAAAAAAGATCGCCCGCCACTGCACCGCTCCCCGCTCTGTTCTTGCGCTTTTGATGGGTGCGGTGTGTGCCTGCGGCTTTTACTGTGTACTGACCGTCCTTTTAGACACTTACTTCCACACACCTTACGAGCTCCATCCCCTTTCGGTAAGCTGGGGGATCCCGCTGACAGGAGGCTGTGTGGTGGCACTGCCCTTTTTGGCACTGTTTTATCTGGTAAAGCAAGAGCTTCCCCTTCATCCCGTGAGCGTGGCGGTGGATCTCCTGCAACTACTCCTTGCCTTTTGGGCAGTTTTCCCCTTCGGAACGGTCATCAGAGAAGCGCTGAGCCTGCTTGCCCTGCATCTTGGGTGGTAACACACCATTAAAGCGCTTCAATCTGCGCAAACCTGCGCAAAAAAACGCCCGCAGGCGTTTTAAACAAGTATATTACTGCACTTTTTCCTCCAACCGAACATCCCGCCCTGTAGTAGCAGGGCGGGATGTTCGGTTAATGATTCATTTTCCGTTTTTCTTCTTTTTTCCTGCAGAAAGAGAAAGGGAGGCACCGTCTATACGGGTAACGAAGGTGTTCTTTGCCGTCTGCTTTTTCTTTTTCACCGCCGTTTTCTCCCGCTCCTTGTCGCTTTGCACCGCCGCACTATATACCGTCTTACCGCTGGAGAAGAATTTTTTCATCATTCCTCGAATGATCTGCCGCTCTTCCGCAGGAAGTGCGCGGTAGGAACGAAGAAGCAGTGTGCGCCCGTCCACTAAGTCGGTCAGCGTCTTTGCTTCTAAGCTGGTAAAGGCTTTATAAATACTCTCCACAAAGGCTTTTCTCTCGGGCAGGGTCATTTGGTTAAACCAGGTCTCCACCGTTTTTCGAAGGATCAATGCCTCGCCCGCCATGCCCTCTGCCGCCTCCAGCGCTCCGCCCTTCACCTGCCAGGTAAGACAGTCGTGCTGGCGCAAGCTCTTTTCACTGCTCTTAATGACCTTGCGTTTGGCGTCGTGATAAAGAAGAAGACCCACAAAGGATTGATCGGGCAGAATGCACAGCACCCGATCGCGCACGGCAAGATAATCGGGCGCGCTGAGAAAAGACTTGTGAAAGCCGGGTGCATCGTTTGCATAGACCCGCACGATGCGCTCCTGCAGGTCAGCGCCGCATTTTGCCGCGGAGTAGATTGCCAAATTGCCCCCTTTGCTGTGTCCGCCCAAATACACCCTATATTCCGGATGCGCCAGCATTACTCGGCGCACATACTCCGCCGCCTCTTTTTGGGAAGGGATGGTGGCGTAGACCGCCATGTTAAAATCTTCCTTCCAGCTAATGAGGGTATCGTCTGTACCCGAAAAGGAAATATACATGGTTCCGTCTTCAAACAAAAAGGTCAGCGCCGCCCACTGCACCTGCAATTGGGGATCCAGCGCATCCTCTCTGCACACATTGCAATACGCTGTAATTTTAGTCCTTGAAAAGCGCTCGCAGGACGCCATTTCCCGCGCCGCATCAAATACCAGCGGGTTCATCAGCGCGCCAAGGCGGATGTTTTTGCCCTGCATGCGGTCAAGGAGCGCCTGCACCGTCTCGGAAAAGGACACCACCGTTTCGGGGTCCTCCGGCACAAGATCACGAAAATCCATATAGGCAAGCAATGCGCAAAGCACGTTATCCGCATCATTGAAGGGATCGCGCGCAAGGGGCAGATCCCCCCGCCAGTAAAGATAATCCAACAAATTACCCATTATAATCACTTCCTTTCATGGAAATTGGGGCACGCTCCTTATCGGCTCACCGCCTTAGTCTCGGGGTATCTCTGCCACCACCGCAAAATAACGGCACAGCCGCAGTGCCTTGCAGGCAAACTGCGCCTTTCTTCTGCTTGAAAACAGCCCAAATACTGCCGCTCCGCTTCCGCTCATCAGCGTGCCTGCCGCGCCCAGCTTTAAAAAGAGGCTCTTTGCTTCCGCCGCCTCTTTGTTTGAAGGCAAGATCACCTTTTCAAAGGCGTTATACAGCTGTGCGCAGACCGCCACGCCGCTTTGCGCCTCTAAGGCGCGAAGCATTCCGTCAGCCTGCCCCGTACCTTGATAGTTTTTCTCATCAAGCGCTTTATATGCGGCAGGCGTGGAGCTTCCCTGCCGCCCCATGGCGATCACGGGGATCAGTCCCCGCAAAGGGGGCGCATCGGTAAAGATCTCCCCGATCCCCTGCGCTCTTGCACAGCCGCGACGGATACAAAAGGGGATATCCGCGCCGATTTTCTCTCCGATGGCACAAAGGGCTTCTATAGAAAGATCCGCCCCTGTGAGGGTGTTCAGCGCCCGCAGGACTGCGGCACCGTCGGCAGACCCGCCCCCTAAACCCGCCGCCACGGGAATACGCTTTTCAATATGAATATCCACCTTGCCGCTTTTTTTGCTTTCCTTCAAAAAGAGTGCGGCGCACCGATAGGCGATGTTTCCTTCATCGGTGGGAATAAAACTCTTATCGCAGGTGAGCACAATGCCCTGCTCCCCTTCTTCATCATAGCCCACGGTAACTTGGTCGTAAAGACCCACCGTTTGCATCACCGTGTCGATCTCGTGATAGCCGTCCGCACGTCTGCCGCAGATCTCCAAATAGAGATTGATCTTGGCATAGCCCTTTTCTTTTACTTCGTTTCTCATAGTTATTCCTTTAACAGCTTATAGCTTATTGACCAACAAAATCAGCGGATTCTTGTGAATATCCACGCACTTAAAGGGGCAAAGCTCTTGACAGCAATAGCATTTAATGCACTTTTCGGGATGGATCAGTGCCCGTTTCCTGCCCTTTTTATCCCTTTCCATGGTGATGGTATGCTGGGGACAGCTACGCACGCACTCTCCGCACCCTCGGCAGTCCTTCTTATTGATCACCGGTCTTGGCTCAAAAAAGCGGGCATACTTTCCGCCGTTTAAGGTGAGGACCTTGGTGAGGGTGCTTGAGCGGCCCGAGTCGGGCAGACGGAATTTTTTCACTTGATGATCCTGCGCCCTGCCCTTGATATAGTGTAACTGCTCGCTGTCTTCGGGACAGTATCCCCGCTCAATGCCTCTTGCAAGAAGATCCGGGACCTGCTTCATGCCAATAATTTTTGCCGCCGCAAGATCCAAATTAAAGGGATTGGTGCTTGCCAGCACCACCCCCAAATTGATGGGATCACCGCTTGTGGGACCGTTTCCTTCCATGCCCACGATGCCGTCACAAATGCTTAAGATTTCTTTATCCTCGTGAAGCACCTCGTTGAGGTCGGCAAGCATTGCCGAAAAATCGTCGTTATTGGGAAAACGGGCGTGCATTTCAAATTTCAACACCCCCGGCACCACGCCAAAAAAGTTCTTGGCGGCACAGCTGAGCATCAACATGCCATGGGACTTGAGCTTGCAAAGATTGATGATGACCTTTGCCCTTCTGATGGGATCAATGATCTCAAAATTTTTGGTCTTTTCCCCCTTGGGTGCGGCAACGGTGCCAAAGGAGGTGTCAAAATTCAATTTTGCCCCTGCCTCTTTTGCCGCCTGCTCAATGCCGCATCCTGCGTAAATAGAGGAAAGGGATGCCGCATTATAAATGCCTCCGGGGCTCTCGGCAATAAGTACTGACTGCGCGCCAAGGGCGTGCAGTTCTTTAATCAGTGCCGAAAGCATCACGGGATGGGTGGTCCCCCCTGCCTGCGGCTGCATCTTGCGCACAAGATTGGGCTTGATGACCACCTCTGCCCCCTTGATCTTTTCATCAAAGCCCAGCGCCTTGATGGCATCCGCAAGAATCCCTCTTAACTGCTCTTCGTGATAGTCGCTACATCCTTCAATATACACAGGATCGTTCTTGTTTAACATACGCACCCTCTTTTAAAAAATAAGAAAATTCACACTTTCAGTATAACATGTTTTCAAATAATTTTCAATACGGTGATTGACGAAAAGCACTTTTGATTATATAATAAAACGGTAGAGTATAAAACACTCCGCTCTACCCATCATTATTCTGCAAAAAGCAAAGGAGGAGTCCCGTGACACTGTTTGACCTGCTTGGAAAGTTTTTTGCCATCATTTCCCCCATTCTTTACGGCATTGCGCTTTCCTATCTGCTCAGCCCGATCTTAAATTTTATCGAGAAAAAGATCCTGCGCTTCCCTTCCAAAAAACGCTGGGTCATGAAGCTCAAGCGCGTGCTCTCCATGCTTTTGACCTTTCTCGTGCTCCTTATTTTGCTGGGTGCGGCGGTAAGTATTTTTATTCCTCAGATCGTGGACAGCTATAACCGCATTGCAAGCATCTTTAAGGCGGGCAACGTATTTGAACAACTGGATTCCAACTTGGATCTCTATATTGACAAGCTGATCTCGGGAAATGAAACCCTTGAAAAAGGCTATTTGAGCATCAGAGAATTTTTGGGTATTGGCGAAGAGCAGTCCTTACTGGGCAAGCTGGTGGGGTATTTGGGTGAAATGCTCAAAAAGGTATTCACGGGAGATACCTTCGGCAAGATCTTCTCTGCCGGCTCTGCCCTTGTCTCCTTTGTGGTGGATGCCGTGGTCACTGCTATTCTTTGCATCTATCTGCTGTTTACCAAGGAAAAACAGCTTGCGCGGGTAAGAAAGATGGTGCACGCCTTCTTCAAGCCCAAAACCGCTGAAAAGATCTACCACATTGCCTATCTGACCGATGACAAGGTGGGTCGTTATCTGCGGGTACAGGTCTTAGATTCTTTAATGGTGGGCATTGTTTCCTACATCGTCTTCATGATCGCAGACCTGCCCTTCTATCCCCTGCTGGCACTGATCTCGGGGGTAACGAACATTATTCCCTATTTCGGTCCCTTTATCGGTGCCATTCCCAACGGTGTCTTTATTTTGCTCTCCGACCCCTCAAAGCTTCTACCCTTCATTATCATCGTGCTGGTCATCCAGCAGATCGACGGCAATATCTTAGTGCCTTTAATGCAGAGCAACAACATGAAAATGGATATGTTCTGGGTGCTTGCGGGCATGACCATCATGGGCGGTATCTTTGGATTGCCCGGTATGATCATCGGCGTGCCCGTCTTCTCGGTGCTCTACATTTTGGTAAAGGAGCGGGCAGAGGAGCGGCTGATCGAAAAGAACCTGCCCACCGAAACAGCCTGCTATCTGCCGGGAGAGCGCAAAAAGCCAAAAGAAGATCACAGACCGCCCTTTGTGATTAAAATTTCTAAGCTCCTTTCGGGCAAAAAAAATAAAACGGACGAGGAACCTTCCCCCGACCTTTTCGCCGCCCCTTATCGGTTTGATGCGCCTTATACACAAGGCACATCTGAAAACAGCAAGCGGAAGAGAAACCGCAACCGAAACAGAAACCGAAAGAGCAGCCACAATCAAAACGGCGGACAAAGCGGTGCTCCAAAGGATGCACAAAAGGGTATGCAAAGTCCTTCCCAAAACACTTCCAATGAAAAGCAGCCCCCCAAGCAAAATAGCGCCCCAAAGCAAAATAACACATCAAAGCCCAATGATGCCTCTGGGCAAAACAACACGCCCAAGCAAAAATCGCCCCAGCAAAACGCCCCCAAGCAGTCCCAAAAGCAGCCTGCACAGGGCGGCAAAAAGCAAAATGATCAAAAGGGCAAAAACAAGGGCGCACAGGCACAAAAAAAGAGCTCCGACTCCAAAGAGGTTTAAAAAAATTCCTCGGTACGATGTACCGAGGAATTTTTTAATAATCATCTTAAACCATTGCCGTCTCTTCCTTTGCGAGCGCGTTTTTGGAAGATACGCCCGCACAAGCGGTATAGGACGTGACATTTAAAACGGTCTCGCCGTCGATCTGAAGGGCTCTGGGGCTGTCAAAGCGCACCATGATCTCCTTGCCCTCCAGTACGGTCACGTACTTTTCGTTCTTCACGTGCTCGCCCTTGAAGATAGAGGGGAAGATCATCAGTGTTTTCAGCCGTCCCGAACCGTGAAAGAGTGTCAGCGACAGCTTTCCTTCAGGATCCTTGCGGTCTTGCTTTGGTGCGGGGTTCATCCCGCCGCCATAGTATCTACCCTTCATCGTGGGCGCGATCCACACCTTGTTGTAGGTGTATTCCCTGCCGTCCACAATGACCGTTGCCTTCGTGGGGCGGTAGTGAAAGAGCAGTCCCTTAATAGCAATAGCGGTGTAGTTTACCGCTTTATCGGACTTTGCCCGCAGTTCATCTCCCACCTCACAGCAATAGCCGTCAATGCCATAGCCCACGCCGTTTAAAAAGCGTCGCTCTGTTCCGTTCACGGATACCACAGGAAGGTCTTTTAGATAGTCGTTGATGAGGAAGGGCTCCTCGCCCCTGTTTTTACCAAACTCCTTGGCAAAATCATTTCCGCTTCCCGTGGGGAAATACCAAACCTGAAAGGAAAGCGCCGCCTCTCCCGCCTCGTTGATAAAGCAATTCAGCGTGCCGTCTCCGCCGCAGAGCACCAAAAAATCATCCTGTTGCATACGCCCCAAAAGTGCGGGATAGCCGCCCTCCGGCGCCGTCATGTCAAGATAGCAAAGCCGGTCCTTGAAAAACGCCGTCAGCTTTTCAATGCCCTCTTTACCTCTGCCGTTTCCTGCCTTTTCGTTAAACAAAACATATCCTGTTGCCATAGTCGATTTTCCTTTCACAGTCCCATCAAGTGTCAAATTCAGATGTCAATGCTTGTAGAGTTTTGTCAATTGTATGCCTAAAATATAAACCGAATTTAAATTCCCTTCAAAGTATTTTCAAGCGCGCAACGGTCTTATGAAAGCAGAGTTTCCTCACTCATCAGCACCAAAATGCCGTCGATCTCTCCCTCTTCAAGAAGGTTGGGCAGAGAAAAGTTTTTATGGCGCACGTCCACGGTAATGAGATCAAACTCCTGTGCCAAAAAGGGCAGAGCGCTGTGTGCAAAGCTATCCTTGATCACAAGCAGCGTGGGGCGCTCCTCCCCTTCCTTGGTGATGCGCACGATGGGCGTATCCACGCCCGAAACAAAGGAATCGTATGCAGTGCCCCAATGCTCTTCCTCCAAGGCAGACAGATCGTAAAAGCCCTTGCGCTGCTTTTGCACCTTGCCCAGGGCGTTGCAAAGAGAGACGGTGTATTCTTCATCGCCCTCATAGCGGAAATACTCGATCTTCTCGCCGCCAAGGAAGTAAAGTCCCGAGGCATTGTATGCCGTACCCGAGAAATCCTCGGTGGCAATTTCTTTTGTAAAGCTATCAAGAGCGGCAAGCTCCTTGCCGTACTGCTTTAAAATTTCAGCACTTGCGTAATACGCGCCAAGGCTGGTCCAGTGATGGTCGCTCTTATAGTAAAGCTGTTCTGCCGCATACTGCTCAAACACCGTTGTCAAGTCAAGCGGGGTGCAACCGCTGTCCTTTAAAAGGCTCTTTGCAAGGGTGCGGTTATGCTTGATGATGGATTTGGGATAATCCGCAGGCAGATCGGAAACAAATGCACTCTTTCTGCCGGCTAAGGCAAAAACAGTCTCGTATTTTCCCGTAAAGCAGGCGCTTTGCTCATACGCCTTGATGGTGGAAAGAAGCACCTTGTAGGTAGCAGGCTCTTCCTCCTTGCAGGTATGATCTAAAGGCAGGAGCGTGCCGTCCTTTAAAGATAACACTCCGTTGCTCTGCCCGAAGGTGAGCACAAACTGTCTTGCCCCGTCAAGCATCATGAATTGATCTCTTAGGGGAAACTGATCCTCCAAATAGTCGGCGATCAGTGACTTTTGCGCGCCCTTTTCGCCATCCTCCTTTAACAGTGCCGAAAGGGAAAATTCGGGAAAGGAGGCAAGGCTTTTGTTTTCTCTCTTGGAGTATTCCTTGTCCGGCAGGATCACATGAAGCAAAAGCAAGCCGAAAATAAGCACCAGAAAGAGCACTGCCACTAAAACATCGGCATGCTTGCCCTTTTGGTAAACGTCCCGTTGCTGTTGCAGATAGTCATTTGCCGCACGGTCGGCAGGATGTATTTTTTCCATTTCACCTTCTCCTTTCTCAGAATATGGAATAAATAAAGGGGTTAAAGCCCGAGCTTACCAGCGCCGCCACTGCCAGCAGGAAGAGGAAGATGCCGCACACGGCAAAAATCACTCTGTAAAGCGCGCCCTTGGCACACAAGCGGTAGTATAGCTTTTTGGGAAGGGGCGTGCAGGCAAGGCACAAAATGGCGATCATGGGAAGGCTTCTCAGCAGTGCAAAGAGGGTGGTGTCATTGATCACCTGCGCCCCCACGCCAAACATCTTCAGCGCCCAGCGCATGCCCGCGCCCAAATCCTCAAAGTGGAAGAGGAGCCAAGAAAACATCACCACGATCAGCGTATAGGCATGTCCGAAAAATGCGGGGATCTTGTCAAGGAGCTTTAGAAGGAAGGTCTTTTCCAGCACCAAGAACACGAAGAACAGCAGTCCCCACAGAATGTAGTTCCAGTTGGCACCGTGCCAAAAGCCGGTAAGGAACCATACGATGAGCAGATTGCGGAACACCTTCCACTTTTTGTCCACCCGACTGCCTCCCAAGGGGAAATACAGATATTCGCGAAACCAGGTGGAAAGGGAGATGTGCCAGCGGCGCCAAAACTCGGTGATACTGCGCGAAATGTAGGGATAATCAAAGTTTTCAAGGAAGCGGAAGCCGAACATCTTGCCAAGACCTATCGCCATATCGGAATAGCCCGAGAAGTCAAAGTAGATTTGAAAAGAATAAAAGAGGATCCCCATCCAGGCGCCCAGCACCGTCAGGTCTGTTTCGGGCAGTGCCTTTAATTCTTCAAAGGCGGCGGCAGCCACATTTGCAAGCAACACCTTTTTGCAAAGACCCGCCACAAAGGTTTTCACGCCCGAGGAAAAGAGGAACACGCTGTGCTCTCTTTCCTTTAACTGGTCGTCCACATCCTTGTAGCGCACGATGGGTCCTGCGATAAGCTGGGGAAAGAGGGTCACATAAGTGCCCACGGTAAGAGGATTTTTCTCTGCCGCCGTATCCCCGCGGTACACGTCGATCACGTAAGAAAGGATCTGGAAGGTGTAGAAGGAGATACCGATGGGCAGGGTGATGCCAAGAGGGGCAATATCCACGCCCGGGATGCTGTCAAGAATACCGATGAAAAAGTCGGTATACTTAAAAAAGCCCAACAGCCCGATATTGGAGATTACCGCCAAAATGAGAAAAAGCTTTGCTTTTTTGGGCTTGGTCTCTTTGTATTTTCCCACCATGAAGCCGTAAAAATAAGAAAGCAGGATAGAAAAGACCATCAAAAACACGTAAACGGGCTCGCCCCAGCCGTAAAAGAGCAGGCTGACGGCAAGAAGCGCCAAATTGCGAAAGGCGATATACTTTCGCGGGATGGCAAAATAGACGATCAATGTGATCGGTAAAAATAAAAACAAAAATTCAAGACTTGAAAATACCATAAATCTATTCCTTTACTCTCTTTCCCGAGGGAAAGCTTCTAAAAACTCAATTTCGTTTATTGTATCATAACCAAAAAAATAATGCAATATTTCCATATTATTTTTTATTATTTTTTTCAGATTTATCGCTTTTGCCTCTTTTAAAACAGGAAAAAATGTGCTATAATGACTTGTTTTTAAAAAGGTTAATTTTATTTCTATATATTTGCAGATCAAAGGAGAGCTGAGCTTTGAAAAGAGAAGATTTGAGAAATATTGCCATCATCGCCCACGTTGACCACGGCAAGACCACCCTGGTTGACCAGATGTTGAAGCAGGGCGGTGTATACAGAGAAAACCAGGCAACCGAAGAGCGGGTCATGGACAGCAATGACCTTGAAAAGGAAAGAGGCATTACCATCCTTGCAAAGAACACCGCCGTGCACTACAAGGATGTAAAGATCAATATTATCGACACCCCCGGACACGCTGACTTTGGCGGCGAGGTGGAGCGTATCTTAAAGATGGTAAACGGCGTTTTACTGCTGGTTGACGCGGCAGAGGGACCCATGCCCCAGACCAGATTCGTTCTGCAGAAGGCGCTGGAAATGAACCACAGAGTCATCGTGGTGGTCAACAAGATCGACAAGCCCGATGCACGCATCTTGGAGGTAGAGGAAGAGGTTTTGGAGCTGCTCATGGACTTAAACGCCACCGACGAACAGCTTGACTCCCCCATGATCTTCTGCTCGGGACGCTCGGGCACCGCCTCCTACTCCGATACCGAGCCGGGTGAAGACTTAACACCCCTGTTTGAAACCATTCTTGAATACATGCCCGCACCTGAAGGGGATGAAGAAAAGCCCCTGCAGATGCTTGTTTCCTCCATCGACTATAACGAATACGTGGGACGCATTGGTATCGGCAGAGTGGAAAACGGCAAGATCGCCGTGGGCGACTCGGTTGCGCTGTGCAATTACCACACCCCCGACGCCCCCATCAAGCGCACCAAGATCGTTTCCCTTTATCAATTTGACGGTCTTGCAAGAACGGCGGCGGAAAGCGCCCTGCCCGGCGACATCGTGTGCTTCTCGGGCGCGGAGGATATCTCCATCGGTGACACCGTCACCTCCCCCGAATTCCCCGAACCCCTGCCCTTTGTGAAGATCAGCGAGCCCACCCTTGAAATGACCTTCCAGGTCAATGACTCTCCCTTCGCAGGCAAAGAGGGCAAGTTTGTGACCTCCAGACACCTTCGTAAGCGTCTTTACGACGAGCTGATGAAGGACGTTTCCCTGCGCGTGCGCGACGGTGACACCACCGACAGCTTCATCGTTTCCGGTAGAGGCGAAATGCACCTGTCCATCCTCATTGAAAACATGAGAAGAGAGGGCTACGAGCTGGCAGTGTCCACCCCCAAGGTTATTACCAAGCGCATTGACGGGGTGCTGTGCGAGCCCATGGAGCGCCTCTTTATTGACGTGACCAACGAATACGTGGGCGCTGTTGTAGAAAAGTTAGGTGCCAGAAAGGGCGAGCTGCAGTCTATGGACCCCCATGGCAACCGCACCAAGCTTGAATACGTGATCCCCTCCAGGTGCCTCTTCGGTTACCGCTCCCACTTCCCCACCGATACCCACGGCGAGGGCGTGATGAACTCTCTCTTTGAAGGCTACCAGCCCTACAAGGGAGAAATCCCCACCAGATTTACGGGATCTCTCATTGCCTCCGAATCGGGCATCACCACCTCCTACGGTCTTTACAATTCCCAGGACCGCGGTCCCCTCTTCATCGGACAGGGTATTCCCGTGTACGAGGGCATGATCGTGGGTGAAAACCCCAAAATGGGCGATATTGCCGTCAACGTCTGCCGCAAGAAGCATTTGACTGCCATCCGCTCGGCAGGTGCGGACGAAGCACTGCGCCTCATCACCCCTGTGAGAATGTCGCTGGAAGAGGCGATTGAATTCATTGCAGAGGACGAGCTCATTGAGGTCACACCGCAGAATATCCGTCTTCGCAAGAAGATCCTTGACAACTCTCTGCGCTTAAAGGAACAGTTCCGCAAAAAATAAGTATTAAAAAGGAGTTTCGCACGAAACTCCTTTTTATTTATTTGTCTTAAAAGCTATTTGGGGCTTTGCCCCAAACCCCACTAAAGGAACTTTTTGAAAAAAGTTCCTTTAGAATCCTCAAAAACTTTGGAAGAATGGGCGGTGTCAACACGGTTTTCTTTTAGAAAGGGCTTTGTCGATCCCTGTTTTATACCCTTACAGTCTTGCCGCTCTTCTCTTTTTTGAAAGCGCCGCCAAGGTTGCCCCGCAGGGCGCTGTTGCCAGCAAACCAATGACCATGTATGCAACGGTATGATCGCCGGCTTTGGGCGGGTCGCTTTGTTTTTCCTCTAACATCGCCAGCAATTCATATCCGTTTCTGATTCTTTCTGTATCTTCTGTATATTTTGGATTTTCCGCATCACCCAAATAAGATCGGCAATAACCCGCAAAAGTCTCAAACTGATCTTTTTCGGATAGTACGTTCAAGGAAGTCCACACCTCCTCATCTGCTTGATCCTCTGCCCAACCCAAATCGTAAGGGGTGATTGGGCCGCGGTCTGTCAGCAAACACCAGGGATGCAGAAGCAGTTGACATGCTTGCGCTTCATCCTCTAAATACAGCGCCTCAATCATAAAGTCCGGAATCAACTTGTCTTTCGTAGTAGGATATGCCCGTTGTTTCTCTTCATAGAGTTCGGTCTCCTCTTTTGTCAAGGGAATCTGATCTATGATAAAGAGCGGATCGTCGCACCATTTCTCTCTTGCCGCGTAAAGCTCCTCTTTTGAAATGTCAAAGGCTTTCACCAACATTCTCAAATACGGCACTCCGGAACGGTCTCCACAAAGAAAGGGGTAGTTATCATAGTACGGTTTTAAAATCTCTTCAATTTGATCGCAATGAATCCAAGTACAAGCATTTTCCGGATTACCAAACGTCAAAATCGGAGCAATGGGAAAAATCCCCTCTATCGGCTCCCCCTCGGCATACGCATAGCTTCTTGAAAAAGTAAACTCCAAAGCTGCATCTGTGTAAAGTAACAGAATTGCTCTTTCTACATAACCGTAGTACGTATCATCAAAATAGGAATCTTCGTCAGCTACAGCACCGTCTTCAAAAAGCTGTGCGTCATAGGCTTGCTTTTCTTCCCACAGCTTCTCTGATTCATCATTTTTTTGCGCAAATAAGACTATTGAAAAGCAGGGCAAAAGAATGAGCATGGTTAAAATCATTGATATAAGCTTCTTCATAGGTCGCTCCTTTCTTGTGTTTTGTAATCTCTTAAAGGCGGGTGTCAAATAGCTGTGCGCCGTTTCTTCCACCCATACACGCAAAGTCCCACAAGGGGTAGGGCGCAAAGGGTGAAGACCAGCGCGTAGGTGGCGGTTTCATCGCCGGCTTTTGGGGATGCGGCGATCTGCGCTTCAAGCTGCTTTAGTATTTGGTGATAGGCGTTTAACCCCGCTCCCCCGTCCACTAATGCTTCATAGCGCTTGCAGTAGCCCAGAAAACGCGCGTACTCTTCCTTGGTGGTATACACCTGCACGCCCTTCCAGTTTTCTACATCATTTTCCCTTAGATCCTCGCTATGATACAGTTGAGGTGCGCTCACCTCGCCCACATCGGTCCATAAATACCAAGGCGTGAGCAGTAACCGATTGGAAAGCACCTCATCCTCCAAATACAGCGCCTCGATCATGAAGTCCTGTAATGCCCACGTTTCTTCATCCTCCACGCAAACCAGCCATTTTTCTGCCTGCTCGTCTGAAATGGGAAGCTGTTCCCGAATGGAATGGGGCTGCTTGTACATTTTTTCTCTTGCCGCGTAAAGCTCCTCTTTGCTGATGTCAAATTCCCTCACGCACACCCTCAAATTGGGGTAAACGGCACTAAGCATGGTGGAAAACCGATCAAAGGATTGGTACGGCTCAATCACCTTCTCAAATTCTTCGCAGTAAAGCCACTCAAAATAATCTTCACTGCTTGCATCACTGAAAACCAGTGCGTAAGCCAAGCCCTCACTGCCCATTCCTTCACCGTAATGAACCCCTTTTTTTAGCGTCAGTTCGGGCAAAAGGTCTGTATAGAGCAAAACCGTTAAGGAGGCGACGCCCGGATAATACACTTCACTAAAGGAACTGTATCCTTCCGACAGTTCAAAAGATGCTTGATAGCTTTCTTTTTGTGAAAACAGCTCTTCCGTATCCGTTGCCGCCGCTGTTGCGGTAACACAGCACGCCGACCATATCACACTACACAGCAGCATCATTGAAAATAGTTTTTTCATAAATCGCTCCTTTCTTGT
>JAFTMP010000040.1 GCA_017452335.1 Clostridia bacterium | reverse complement strand
GTTTATAAAGCTCTTCTTTTGTCACGTTTCGTTCTCCTTTCAATATAGGCGGTTTTGAAAGAACGAGCCTTCAAAACCGCCATGTAGTCATTTAAGCCTCTGCGCAGTTGATGATCTTTACACAGCCGCAGGGGTTCTTACAGATCAGATTGCCGTAAGAGGCAAGCAGTGCTCTGTAGTAAGAGGTTCCGGGGATGAGCTGGAAGATGCCGGTAGAGCCGTAATCGCAGAAGTCAAATTCCAGATGGGCAAAGACAAAGGCATCGGTATCCACACACCACGCCTCATTCGCAGGCACCATGCGCTCGTTTACCACGGTCACGGTATGACTGCCCACCATCACCTTGTATCCGGTGGCACCGCACACAAATGATGCTTTATCGCAAACCACCAAGTTGTTTGATCTCATGTAGCTTTGATATGCCTTAAAGGCATCGTCGCCCATCATCACCAGATTGATCTTGCCGTTTCTGTAATCCAGCGCCCTCTTCACCGCATCGTAAATGGTAGAATCAGAGGGAGCGTTCTTGGCATCCACACAAAGAGGACAGATAAAAGCATTTTTCTCCTTTTCATAGCCATACAGCTCCTTCACGCTGTCATCAAAAATTGCTTTCAGACCGGTGATCTCCTTGTTATGAGAGCCCTGCACGGTCAAGAACCCGTACGCATTCATGGCAGTGGACTGAACAGAAACGCTTAGTAGGTTGCTGTCAAGCACCACTGTATTGCTGTCTCTGTCGATCTCCTTGATGCGTACCGCCTTGTTGGTAGAGGGCAGTGCCCCTTCGCTATCACTTGAGGAAGCATAGGCGTACACGTCCACGGTCAGCCCTTCGATCAGCGCAGAGCAATTGTCCACCGTAAAGGAGGCAGTGCCCTGCTCATCGGAGAGCACCACAGGCGAGGTGATCTTACACAGCACTCCGCTGCCATTGCCAAACAGCGCTCTTGCCACGTTCCACTTGGCGGCTTCATAAGAGCCCATCACCTCATCCTCCAGGGCACCAAGCAGGGCACCGGCTTCATTTGCCAGCTTCACGGTTTTATCGGAAATGCGTACGTCCACGTACATATCCACGGGATCCACCTCAAAGCGCTTATAGGCTCTGGAGCCGGACACAGGTGTGCCCTCCCCTTCGCTGCCAAAGCCAAAGCCGCCGTTAATGCCAAAGGGGGCGGCGGCAGTGATCTTTCCACCGCTCATCAGGGGCACTTTCTTGATCAGCTCCATAAAGGGAGAGGGAGCGGTGGTGATCTGATTTTTCAAAGCGGGCAAATACTGATCCTTTAAGATCGCTGAAATTTTGTTAAGATTTGTAGACATCTGTTATCGTTCTCCTTTTTTCTTGTAGTTTTTATACCGAATGTTGTTCAGTTAAAGTATTTCTTGGCGTTTTCTCTTGCCATTTCAAAGGTGGTGGGGGTCTTCATCTCGGAAATGGCAACCTGCCCGCCTGCATGGGAGGGAGCAAAGCGGGGAGGAAGGGTGGTTTTCGCACTGTATTGCTTTGATCTATCCGCATGCGCCAGCTCACCCATACGGATAAAATACCCCAGCTCACAGCGCTTTTCATAAGGCAGGGAGGCAAGCTCCTCCATCTGCGCCTTTTGCAAAACCTCCTTGTATAGCGGCTGGTTGCGGGAGCCCACCAGCTCCTCCAGCCTGCCGAGCCCCTTTTCTTCCTCTTCCCTTTGAAGCATCTGCGTTTTGAGGGCAGAGAGCTCTGCCTGCATCGTTTCGTTCTGCGCCTGCAGCTGCTCGTAAGTAAGACCTGCCGCCCCCTCCCCTTTTACAGTGCCCTGCACTTCTCTGTTGACTTCATTCATCATCACGCTTCTCCTTTCTGTTGCTCCTTGAGCTGTTCACCATGCTCCTTGATGTGCGCCAAAAGCTTTTGCGCCCGTTCGGGGTCTTTTTCTTCCAGCGCTCTGAACCGATCCTGCAGGGCATACAAGCGGTGCTCCTGCAAATGGATCAAATGATCGTCCAGCGCATGCACCCGCAAAGGCAGATCCTCTTCAAAATCGGCATGCTCATTGCAGGCGTTCTCCCCTTGAAGCTCTTCTTCACAAAAGGGAATCTCTCCCCCCTTGCCCAAAAGCTTTCGCAAAGCCCCGCTCTTGGCTTTGGGAGATAAACGTCCGTTTTCGTCGGAAAACAACCCCAAATTCAGCGCTTGAACATAGCGCGCTCTCTGCTCCTCCCGACGAACCTGAAGCTCGTTTTCGCTTTCAAAATACAGCTCGTCGCTGTTCAAGTCCGAGCCGAGGAAGCACACGATGGCACCTCTTCCGTTTCTACCCGCAATGGCAATGGCGCGGCTATCTGTGATATACCGTCTGTATATGGAAAGCCAAATACGCGCCAGCTCCAGCACCCCCAAGCGCAGGTTTTCTGCGTAGAGCGAAAGTCTGGTAGTGTCCATGCTTTGCAGAAGCTCAATGGCAAGAGCGGAATTGACCGAGGAGGGCAAATTGCCTCCCGCAAGCATGCCCGAAACGCCTGCCGCATACTCCATATCCTGCTCCAGCTTTTCGCACTGGGCACAGGCAAAATCGGAAAGCTCGGGGGTATCCAATAGGGTGGGGAGTGTAGCACCGCGGCTGTACACAATGGGCGCACCCGGAACAAGTCCCGTTTCGGTCAGATCCTCGGCGTCCACCGAGCCCTCCTCAATAAGGAGTTGACCGCAGGTAGAACGGTTGATGTAATCGTTGATCCTGTTTTTGATCCCGTTGTAGCTGCGTTGCAAGGGGATCAGATTTTCGATCACGCTGTGTCCGAAAAACTGCCCCGAGACCCTCTTGGATTTCAGCATGCAAAGAGGATACCCGCCGTAAGGCAGAGCACCGTAATATAACAGCTTTCCTCCCGCAGTGAGGATAAAACGCCCTCCGGGATAGGTCTGCGACGGCTTTTCCATGTAGGTGCGCAGGATCAGTGCATCCTCTCGAAGCACACTGCCCAGCGCCTGGGTGCTTGCCTCGTAGCCAAGACCGCCCGCGCCGTCTGTGGCAACCAGCCCGCAACAGGATACCTTCCCGCCCTCCAAACGCACTCCGTAAAGCTCGTATAACTCCTTTGTGCTCTTGACCTGCTCCAGAATAATAGAGGGTTGCTCCGCGATCCCTTCAACATACAGCTCCTCCGGCAGGATCTCAAAGGGACTCAGCACGGTAAATGCCACGTCTGCCTGATTGGCATCCTCGCCTTCCAAAGACGGCAGAGCGCTTGCTTTGTCATCCCACCAGGAGAGCACGAATGCACTGCCCATCAGCTCGCAAAGCCCCAAAACTCTTTCAAAGCACGCCCGATACTCCTCGCTCTTCATCTTGGAGGATAACAGCTTGCCCGCGATTTTCGCCTTGAGCTGATCCTCGTATTCATTGCTCTTAGGCAGAACCGCCAAGTCGTAGTTCACCCTCTTTAACTGAGACATGCGGGTTTCCATAATGGGTGCAATACGGTTAAAGACCTCTCTGGACATGTAATCGTATAAAGGCGCATAGTTTTCCACCGTCCCGCGATGCACGTTGATATCGCAGTGCTGATTGCCCGACAAAAAATTGCTGTTCAGCCGCCACTGCAATTCAAAGGGAAGACGCGCCAGCTTTCGTTTTTCTGCCTCCTTTTCTACCATTGCCACCAAATCCTCGGCAAACAGACGCTTTCCATCCCCATCATAGCAAAGGACCGTCTCCTGCTGTCTTTGCGCTTTTTGTTCTTTTTTTAAGATGCTCAGTGTCTCTCATCTCCCTTCTCTTCCTTCATAAAGGGCATGCGCCATCTTTTTTTCAGTTCCTTCATCCGATCAGCGGGACGCTTAAAGCCTCCCGCCTGCTCTTCACTAATCGCTCTTCCCGACAAAAAGCGGTAGAGCATCTTGCGCTCCTCCTCCAAGAGTAAAATGAGCAACACCGTCAGCATGCTCTGATACAGTGCCATAATAATGGCACAGACCGTAATAATCGTCACTTGACCTTCTCCTTTCCCACGTTTTGCAATACGGCTTTTTCTTAAAATCCAAACAGGATGGCACCGCCGGAAAATCCTTTTTCTGAAAGGATCCTTTGATAGCGTACGGCGGCTTGTTTGGTATAAAACTGTCCTGAAAGGATCGTGTATCCCTGCCCGTCAACCACGATCCTTCCCTCCAGTCCCTTCTGCTTTAAAAAATCCAAAAACCGCTTGGCATTGGAATACAGTCTGTATTCCGCAATCAGCACCTTGTAAGTGCACCGCACACCCAAATAGAGCATTTCAAAAGCCGATTGCTCGTCATCACGCCCCAAATACCGGAGTTCCTTTGCCCCCCGCAGTGCATGTGATAACAGCACCTCCTGCCTACACGAGGGCACCAGGGCATGCGTGATCTGCCAGTGGGGGTATGGGATGCTTTTTTGAATAAAGACCTTCCCCGCCGCCTCAAGCGCCCGCGGGTCAAGGGGACCTTGATGCCCCTTTAAGGGAATACGTACCGCCCTCATCAGATTGTCTTCAAAGCACCCGCATGCAACCCGATCGCGAATACACTGCGCCACCCCCAGATGCGCCTGCAAATCTGCAAAGCCAAACGGGGCAAGCTGATACTGTACCGCGCGGGCAATACGCCACAGAGGCACTTCTCCCACACACGCTTGTTCATCAAAATGAATGTTTTCCATCCGCCCTTACGTCCACCCGGCAGAGCCTTTTAAAACAGTTTTGCCATCCTCCAAAACTGCTCTGCTCCCCACGGGCGCATCCTCGGGCAAAGCGTCAGAGCACGACGCCCAATAGATATGATACTGAACAGGCTGACCCGAAGGGTCGTATCCCCATTCCTTCCCGATCAAAGCAATCATCTGCACACTCCTTTCTTTGGTCGTTCTTTTTTTACAGGTAAAAAGCAAAGCAACTCAAAAACAGCGATGCCCCTTCGTTCCTCTTGCCGCCTTTGCAAAGGCCCGCCTTTTGGCAAGAGCTAAGGGATCCTCTGTTGTTTTTTCCTTTTTTTCGCACATCTTGAAGGATAGTGCAAAATAGCGCAGTGCATCGCAAATGTGGGTGATCTCATGGGGATGAAGAGAAACATCGCTTCCGTTTTTGTCATCGCGTCGAAGCGCCGGCAAATGAGAGATCAGCGTGGTGCAATTCTTAAAGATTTGAAGGGCAGGAGTCATTTCACCTGCCCCGTCATCCACAGGATGCAATAGCTCCTTCACCGCAAGCCATCCGGGAACTCTTCTGTTATCGGCACACACGCCCCGAATTCCCCCTCTTGCAAAAAGCTCCGCCATGGTCACACCGCTGTCCTTTTGCCTGGAATGCATATCGGGGGGCATATAGATTTCTTCAATATGCTCTCCCATGGTGTATTCCTGCATCAGCTTTGCCGCCTCGCTCACGATCAATCCCGGACGATGCAATTCTCTGTATACAAAGAAGCGTCCGTGCCCATCATGGGCGATCCAAAGGCAGGCAAGCATATCAAGACCGTAGTCAAACGCCATATACCGCCGATAGTCTTGTGGAATTTCAAAGGGTTCACAGCTATGCACTTCCCTTGAAAACTCCTCAAAATACTGTCCTTCAAACAGATCCCAGCATCCGTCAAGCCACGCCCTCTTCATATCCGACGGCAAGCTTTCAAGGGCTTTAACATATTCGGGATCCTGCTCCTGCAGGATCAGATTGTCGGAGAGCCTGGCGCTGATAAAACGGTAATCCTTTGGATCCTCGCCCTCTTTAAATTTCCGATCAATAAACAGCCGCTTCACCCAGCCGTGTCCCACGCCCCCTGGGTTGCAGGTCAGATAGATGCGCTTGGGAAAGCCGTTGGTTCCCCGCAAGCATCCCTTCAAAGCCGAAAACACATATTCCTCCATCTGTGTTGCCTCGTCTATGAAAATAAAATCATATTCCTGCCCTTGATAGCGCTGAAGATCTCTGCTTTTGGCACAGTATCCGCAAAGGATCACCGAACCGTTTGCAAAGGTAAAGCGTTTTTTGCCATCGCTGTAGCTTGCCACGTCCCCAAGGCTCTCACAAAGAGGGCGAATGTGATTTTCCTGCAGTTCCCCAAGAGTCCTTCGAAGGATCAGTATTCGACAGCCCCGGTAGCGCAGTGCAAGAAGCATCGCCTTACAGCGCACCGCCCAGCTTTTCCCACCCCCTCTTGCCCCGCCGTACGCCACGTAGCGCTCCGTAGCCTTCAAAAATTCCCGTTGCTTGGCATTGGGGGTCCCTAAAAAGCGTCTCTTCACTGTGCCAGATCCTTGCTTTCTTCGTCCAGCGTGATGCAAATCTCCTCCGTCTTTGGCAAATCAATACCCGCTAACTTCACGGCACATTCCAGCGCCTTTAGCTCAATGGTGGCACAGCGGGTATCGTATTCCGTTAACGCTTCGCCGTTTTTGCCGATCCGCTCGCTGATCGTTGCCCGATGGGCATCCTCTGCAATATCCAAGAGTCTGCTGAGGATCTCCTCTCTATCCCATTTTCTCTTTTTTCTTTTTGCCACGATTCCTCCTTTGCTTGCTTTTAAAAGCTCTGCTTTTCACCTGCAAGAATATTGTATCATTTCCAAAACAGGATAAGTGGCACACTTTCACGGAGTTTTCCACAATACCATGCTCCACGGTGCCGTTGTTAACAAAAACTTTACAAAGCGCATCTCTTTTTGTGCTATAATGAAATGAAAGCTTTTGCCGCCTCGTGTTTTAAGGAGTGTGTATATGGTTATGAAAAAGATATTATCCGCAGTTCTTGCCCTGCTGTTCACCGTCCTTTCTCTTCCCCTGTTTGCACCGCTCCCCAATACTGCCGCTGACCAATTGCCATCGGCAGTGGATTTGAGAGAAAGCATCCATCTGCCTCCCATCGGAAACCAAGGAGCGCTGGGATGCTGTGCCTCCATGGCGATCACCTATACCCAGTTTACCAATGCCTATTCCCGCTACATCCATGCTCTTGACCCGACAAGCACCTTTAACCCTTCCTCGGGAAAAGCGCAATATCTCTTTTCTCCCCGCTTCACCTACAACCTGGCAGGTGCAGGCACCGCGTGGGTATATGAGATTTTAAAGGAGCAAGGAACGGTTACCCAATCCTACAGCGCCTTTACCTACGACCAATACGGCGGCGCGCAAAACAACGCCATGGCAAGCGACTGGGCTACCATTGACGGCTATTGGCGCCTTGCCCAAAACTATCGTATTAAGAATTACGAACAGATCTGGCTCAATAAAGCGCCCTATAATTTTGAGATCACCACAAACACTGCCGGTATTGCGCTTCTTGAAAAGATTAAAAGTGCGTTGGATGACGGAAACGTGGTGGTTACGGGAGGATATCCCTCCAAATGGCAATATACCACCATCTCAGGTGTGGGCACCTATGGCAAAAAGGGAGAGCATGCCATTTGCTATTCCAAGGAAGTTTCCTCGGGAGGGCATCAAGTGTCTATTGTGGGATATGATGACGAGATCACCTGCAAGGTAAACGGCGTCACCCTCAAGGGCGCCTTCCTTGTGGCAAACTCCTGGGGAAAAAGCTGGCAGGATCAGGGGTATACCTGGCTGATGTACGACGCCTTAAATCTGAAATCGGCGTACTCTGCGCTCAATTTCGGGGATCGCACCTGGACCATGGACCAAATGTGCTTCCTTGACTGGAGAACCGATTTAGATATCGGTGCCCCTGCATATTTGGCAGAGGTCAAGCTGACCACCGCCAACCGCGACGGTTTTAGCATCACTCTGACCGCCAGTGACCTTGCGGGAAACACTATGGAGTATACCCCCTACATGTTTTCTCAAGAGTGGGCACGCCCCTATTCGAATGTAAATTTCTACGGTAAAACCACCTCTGCCACGGGCACACTTGCCTTCAACTACCAGGAGCTGCTTGAAAAGCTCCCCGCGGAAAGCCGCCTTGAGGACTGTATCCTTGGCATGCGCATCACCACCGACAGCGGGGCAAGCGTCACGGTCAGCAAGCTGGCACTGCATGACGCCAACGGTGCGGTGCTCTTTAGCAAAAGCTGTTCCGACACGCTTTCGGGCGGCACAAGCACCTCCTATTCACTCAGTACCCTTAAACGAGTATCCTTTGATCTGCCCGAGGGGGTAAGCATTGAAAACATCGAAGGACTGCCTTATTCTGCCACGAAAACGCTTTACCGCTTCTCACTGAATCTCCAAAGCGGCTATCAGGCAAGCAAGCTTTCGGTAACCTGCAATGGTACCCGTATCGACGCCGTCGACGGTGTATACACCCTGGTGCTCGACAGGGATCATTCCGTGAAGGTCAGCGGCGTCACACCCAAAAACAAGAGCGTTACCATGAGCACCTATTGCTACGAGTATTGGAGCGGGGAAGGCTCTTGTCTGTATGTTCTTTCTCTGCCCAAAGCATCGGTAGATCCCACGCTTTATAACACCGAGCTGCTAAAAAACGGAAACTACCCCTACACCTACCGCATTACGGTAAACGGCACCACCTACGAATTTCAGCCCAGCTCCTTTTATGAGTTCACAAACAGTGTTCTGGTGCGCCTGCCCGTAGCAGATCAAGGGTGGCTACCCAAAAAAGGAAGCTATACCTTGAAGATCGAGATCTGTCTTGACGGCGTTCCGATCTATACCGACACCGGCGTTTCGGGCAGTAATCCGCTGGATTTTTATGCCACACATACATCCATGAGCACCCACACCCACCGCTACACCGGTGCCTATCTGAGCGTTTTTAGCGGAAACTGTGTAAGCGCAGGCAGCGGCTACCGCTACTGCTCGGTAAGCGGCTGTCACGCCATTTCCGCAACGACCCTGCCCATTGATCCCACCCTTCATACATGCACCGGCACCGGTATCCCGGCAAAGCCCGCAACCATGACAAGCTTTGGAGCGCTTGGGGCACAATGTGTTTACTGTGATCATACCTGCACGGTGCTCTTCACCGCCCCGCACGGTGATTTAGACGGTGACAATACCATTACCATTGGCGATGTAACCAAACTGCTCACCTACCTTTCGGGAACCATCGCTTTAGACACCCTTGGCAGCTCTCCGGATCTAAATAACGATCAGCAAACCACCATCTTTGATGTCACCTATTTGCTCACCCTCCTCAGCACTGCTTCTTGAAGGATACCCTTCAAAAAGCAAGAGCTGTATGCATGATTTTTGAAAGTCATGGAAAACTTACTGTAGATAAAAAAGAATTCAAGGATCTGATTTATGTTCAAAAAAATCTTAGTTATTCCCCTGGGCGTTGGGGTATTGATCTTCACTATTTGGGCGCTGAACCTTGCCCTGCCGGGAGGACTCCCCCTCCCCCTTCAACTGCTCCTGTCGCTGATCCTCCTTTTTCCCCCGCCTCTGCTTCCCCTGGCGGCGGCATTGCCTGCGGGGAAGGTACGCACTTATGTGCACCGCGTGGGCGAAGCGGTCACGGGACCGTACCTCTATCTGCTGATCCTGTTGGTGCTTGATGCCCTTCTCTGCGTTCTTTCCTATTTCACGGGGGCGTTTACAGTTTCTCTGCCCGTTATGAGTGCACTTACTGCCACCGTCTGGTTTTTTATTCTCCTTTGGGGCGCACTGAATGCACGGATCATCAAAAAGCGGCACTACACCATCGTTCTGCCCTGCAAGGACGGCAAGGAGGGACAGACCCGCGCCGTGCTGCTTTCCGATTTGCATTTGGGGTACTTTTCCACCAAGGCATTTTTGAAGCGCCTGGTCGGTGCAGTCAACAACGCTGCCCCTCATTACGTTTTCATCGCGGGAGATCTGCTTGACAGCGACATGTCCGAGCTTTCCGAAAAAAAAGAGGCGCCGACGCTTTTAAAAAGCATCGACGCTCCCCAAGGGGTCTATCTGTGCATGGGCAATCACGATCTGTACGCCGCAAACGATCCGTCCTTTTACCGATTTATTGACCGAACAGGCTTTACCCTGCTACACGACGAAGCACGCTCGTTTGCGCTGTTCACCTTGATCGGACGCTCCGAGGTTCATGAAAAAGAGCGCATGAAGCAAGAAACGCTCTTCCAAAGCACCGACGGTGCGCGCATCGTCCTGTGTCATAATCCAAAAGAGGGCGAAGAACTGATTAAAGCAGGCGCGGATCTGGTGCTCTGCGGACATACCCATAACGGACAAACATTTCCCGGAAACATCGTTTCCAAAATGAAAAGCCGTTATTCCTATGGGCTGAACCGCTATCGGCACGGTGCAGTACTCACTACCTCGGGCGCCGGATACTGGGGACCGCCCCTGCGGATCTTTACCAACAACGAGATCGTGATTTTAGATCTGATCTTCCAAAAAGCCGATCCCTCCGTCGCAAAAGCTTAAAAAAACTCCAAAAGGACGCATGCCGTCCTTTTGGAGTTTTTGTTATCAAAATACAAAGCATTAAAGCAGTCTGATGCCCTCTTTTACACACTTGGCAACGGTCTCTCCGTCCCAAATGGAGCACTGAACCTGCCCAATATGGATCTTTTCCAAGATCACCATGCAGATTCTGGACTGACCGATACCGCCGCCCACGCTGAGGGGCAAACGGTCATCCAGCAGTGCGCTGTGGAACGGTAACTTTGCCCGCTCCTCACAGCCTGCTTCCTTGAGCTGTGCCAGTAAGGACTCCTTATTCACGCGGATGCCCATAGAGGAAAGCTCGATGGCACGCCCTAAAGGCTCATACCAAATGAGGATATCGCCGTTGAGTGCCCAGTCATCATAGTCGGGTGCTCGCCCGTCGTGCTTTTCACCGTTGGGAAGCTTTCCGCCGATTTGAGTGAGCAATACGGAGCCATGCTTTTTACAAATGGCGTTTTCCCGTTCCTTGGGCGTGAGATCGGGATACATCTCATAAAGCTCCGTGGTGGAAACGGTAAAGAAATCCCTGCTGATATTCAATTTCATATCGGGATACACACCGTTGATGTAGCTCTTGGTTCTGGAAAGGGCACCAAACACCTGTCCTGCCACCTTTTTCAGATACGTCAGCGTGCGTTCGTCCTCGGTGATCACCTTTTCCCAGTCCCACTGGTCCACGTAAATAGAGTGCAGGCAGTCGGGCTCCTCGTCCCTTCTAATGGCGTTCATATCGGTATAAAGACCTTCACCGGGAGCAAAGCCGTATTTCGCCAGCGCCATTCTCTTCCACTTTGCAAGAGAATGTACGATCTGCACATGCTCTTCTCCTGCATGGGGCACGTCAAATTCCACAGGCCGCTCCACGCCGCTTAAATTGTCCTTTACTCCGCTCTCTCCTTGCACGACAAGAGGGGCTG
>JAFTMP010000039.1 GCA_017452335.1 Clostridia bacterium | reverse complement strand
TTCAAGCAGGGGTCGATCTCGGTGCGTTTGCCCGAGGAATCTAAAATATGAATGGTCAGCTCGGGGCGAAATGCAATGGTATCTTTTTTAAAATGGAGATCAAAGCAGAAAAACAGCAGGTGGGTGTCGGTTTTTTGACCGTTTTCGCTAAAACCTGCCCCTTCGATTACAAGCTCACTCGCTCCCTTTTGCCACCTGCCTTGAAGCAGCGCAAGCCCTGTGAAATTGCCAAGAAGGATCAACAACAGCAGCAGCGTGACGGCAAGCACCGTCCATTTTTGCTTCCTTATTTTTTCGCTGCGGTTAAGAGGGGACTTTGGCTCGTTTTTTTCGCTATCCGATGCATGGCAAAAAAACGCTTTGGCACGGGCACTTTTGTAAGAAAATCCCTTGTGCAAAAAGAGAAGCGTGCGTATGGAAAAGAAGAGAAAGAGGGATAGGATCAAGCCTTCGATGATGGTGACTGTTAGGAGTATCGGTGTGTAATCATGCAGCTTTTCGGCACTGCCAAAGGAAAAAAAGAGGTTTTTTTGAAGTGCCGCATCCTTTTCATATCTAAGAAAAAAATCACAAAAGGCGCCGCTGTAAAGATAGGTGGTTCCTTCTGAAAGCTGCCACACTGTTTTTTCTTGTGCAGACAGCGCAAAATAGTCTTCCTCACCCAGCGTTCTGCCATCCTCAACATGCTCAAATACCGCATCAAAACAGCGAGCCACCAGCTCGTTCTCTGTGAAATTCAAGTTTGCAAGCAAAAGCGGCTTTGCGGCAAAGAGAAAAAGAGTCAACAATATAAACCACAGGAGTATCAGTGTACCGACCGTGCCAAGAAGCGCATTTTCAAAGGCTCTGTTATAGCTTTTAGCTGATTTTTGTAACATGTTTCTCCTCCTTCTTTAAGAAATAATTTGGATCATCAGCCGCCGTACCGCCCGCTGATATCAGTCTTTACGGCAATATGATCCTCAAAATAAATGTAGCAATATAGATCATCCCCGCCTAAAACCAAATATCCCTTAAAGGTTCCGCTTTCCTTTTGCCACAGGGGAAATTTTCCGTAGCGCGCTTCAATTTCCTCAACGCTTTTTCCGATGATCCATTCTTCGTCGAAATGTGCGGTGTAAGCCCGATTGTCGCTGAGCACAATCTGAGTCATGGTGGAATATAAAGAGGTGGCGCCCAGCAGGCAAAGGACGCCCAAACACACCAGGGCAAGGATCAAAAAGCGTTTGCTGACTGCTTTTATGGCACCGGAAAGCTCATTTTGACGATGACGTTTTACAATTCTTGCCGTTTGACTTTGGATGAGCTTTTCTTGTTGTTCTTCTTTCTTTAGGGCTTGATGCAGCGCGCTGCATTGGGTGCACCTGCACAGATGCTCCTCTACAAGCACTTTGCTTGCGGGAGAGCAGACTTCGTCTAAATACAGCGGAAGCAGATCGCCTATAATTTCACAGGAACTATTCATAATGACTCCTTTCGTGTAATCAGTTTAATTGCTCTAAGATTTTCATGCGCGCCCGATGGTAGGTAACGCGCGCCCAGCTTTCGGTTTTGCCAAAAAGCGCTGAGATCTCCTTAAAGGACAGCTCTCCAAAGACTCTTAGGGAAAAGACCTCCTTATAAGGCTCATCAAGTTGATGCAGGATCAAATGAATTTGCAGGAGGGTTTCTTTTTCCAGCACGCATTCTTCAACGCCCGGTTCCTCTGCGGCGCGGTTTTCGGGTAGGATCCCTTTTTTGCTGTTTTTGCGCAGCTCATCGTAGTATAGATTTTTGACAATGGCGCACAGCCATGTGAATTCACCGGATGCCTGCCTAAAAGAAGGGGAGAGCATTGCCTTAAAAAACGCCTGTTGGGTCAGCTCTTCTGCAAGAGGTGCGTTTTTACTAAGAGACAGTGCATAGGAATAGACCTTCAGATAGCACGCATTATACAGTTTTTCAAAATCCAAGACACCCTCCCTCCTTTCTTTCATTTGTTAGACGGATCCAAAGGCAAATCGTTACAAAAATAATAAAAAAACTCTCCGTGCTTTCAGTATAACACGGAGAGTTCTGGTTTTCAACTTTATTTTACTGTTCCATTCTCTTTACGAGCGCAGGGATTACCTCTTCAAAGTGCACGCCATACCAATGCTCGCCCTTGTCGGCAAGGGTCACGCGGATGGATTCGCTTGTGAAATCGGCAGCAATGGCAGACGCTTCTTCAAGGGTTTTTCCTGCCATGAGCGCGCCTACCACGCAGGAGGAGAAGATGTCGCCGGTGCCGTGGTATTTTGCGGGCACCTTTTCGTTGAAGTATTCAAAGTATGTGCCTGTTTCGGCATCGTACCCTACCACGCCGAGATGCTCCTCGTCAAAGCCCACACCGGTGAGCAGTGCTTTTTTGGCACCCAGATCGGTCATTTTTTTGAGAACGTCATAAACGAATTCCTTTGTGGGCGTTTCGCTGTAGGGCAGGTCCAGCATGAAGCATGCCTCGGTGAGATTGGGTAAAACAATGTCCGCCTTGGCGCACAGCTTTGCCATTTCCCTCGCAAAGGCGACATCAAAAGCAGGGTAGAGCTTGCCGTTATCGCCCATGGCAGGGTCTACCACCTTCAGGCAGTTTTTGCCGAAGCGCTCAAAAAAGTCGATCATCTGATTGATCTGAGGGGTGCTTGCCAGGTAACCGGTGTAGATGGCGTCAAATGTAAAGCCCTCCTTGGCCCAGTGCTCTGCAATGGGGTCGATCTGATCAGACAGATCCTTGCAGGTAAAGCCTTTAAACATGGTGTGGGTGGACAGCACGGCAGTGGGCAGAATAACAGCCTCCGTGCCCATTGCGGAAATGATGGGCAGTGCAACGGTCAGCGAGCATTTGCCAAGACAGGAAATATCCTGTACGGTTACGATTCTTTTCATAATTTATAAGATCCTTTCAAGGAGTGTTTCGATTTCTGCCTCTATTATACACGATTTTGACCTTGTTACAATAGTCAAAATAATATATTTTGATAAGGTCAGTTTGCAAAATATTCTATTGGGGGTCTTGAAAAAATAGAAAAATGTGCTATACTAAAAGGTAGGACACTAACAGAGATGAAACAAACAACAAGAGAACTGTACCAAGGAAGAAGGATGATAGAATGACAAAGATTGATATTTTTTCCGGTTTTTTGGGCGCGGGAAAGACCACGCTGATTAAAAAACTGATTAAGGAAGCATACGCCGGCGAAAAGCTGGTGCTGGTTGAAAATGAATTCGGTGAGATCGGGGTAGACGGCGCCTTTATGAAAGAGGCGGGCATTACCGTCAATGAGCTGAATTCCGGCTGCATCTGCTGCTCTCTGGTGGGCGATTTTTCAAAAGCACTGCAGCAGGTGATCGACACCTATGCTCCCGACCGTATTCTCATTGAGCCCTCGGGCGTGGGCAAGCTTTCCGAGGTCATCACTGCCGTGCAGAGCGTGCAGGCAGAGGGAGTGGAGTTAAACACCTTTACCACCGTGGTGGACGCGGGAAAAGCCAAGATGTATATGAAGAATTTCGGAGAGTTTTTCAACAATCAAGTGGAGCATGCCAACTGCATTGTCTTCTCTCACACCGATAAGACTGCCCCCACAAAGCTGCAGGAGGCGCTGGCGCTGATCAGAGCCCATAATGAAAAGGCAACAGTGATCGTTACTCCTTGGGAGGAGCTTGACGGCAAGGAGATCCTTTCGACAATGGAGCACAAGGATACCCTTGAAAAGATGCTGGAGCAGTTGAAGGAAGAGCATGAGCATCACCACCACCATCATGAGCACGAGCACCATCACGATCACGATGAAGAGTGCCACTGCCATGACCATGTGCACGAGCACCATCATGATCACGATGAAGAATGCCACTGCCACGACCACGATCAT
>JAFTMP010000038.1 GCA_017452335.1 Clostridia bacterium | reverse complement strand
TTTCAAGAATTGCTTTGATTTTTTCTTCTCGTTCGACGTGATATCCAAACAGCTCGTCAATCGAAACGTGAAAATAATTCGCAATGGCAGGAAGCATCTCCATATCGGGATATCCCCCATTTGCTTCCCACCTTGAAACCGCTTGCGATGTTACTCCGATCGCCTCGGCAAGGGCTTCTTGTGTGCGTCCGTCACGTCGTCGCAGCTCGCGTATTTTTTGTCCTAAATTCAGTTGCATATAAAGGACCTCCTAAATCTTAAATCTTAAACGGTGTGACTATATTATAGCAAATATTCATAAAAAAACAATTATCAATTCATTGTTTCAAACTCAAGCATTCCTTGGATTTTCTTCATGCTAAAAAATTTCTCCCCAAACGCTTTGTTTGGGGAGATTTTTTAGTACTCTAATTATTTCTTGTAGATCACTTCGCCTGCTCTGATGGTCAAAGCCACATCGAAGTTCTCTTCATCAAGCACTGCCACGCTGGCATCCTTGCCCACCTTGATGGAACCAAGACGGTCAGCAACGCCCAAAGTGGTTGCAGGGTTGATGGTGGCAAAGTCGATCGCGTCAGTCAGAGAAATGCCGCAAAGAGTTACCACATTCTTAATAGCATGGTTCATTCTCAGCACACTGCCTGCCAGCGTTCCGTCTACCAGTCTTGCTTCGCCGTTCTTCACGATTACCAGCTGTCCGCCCAGCTCCGATTCACCATCGGGCATGTGCTTTGCGCGCATTGCATCGGTAACCAGAGTCAGCTTGTCGTGAGGCTTATTCTTTTCAACCAAACGGATCGCAGGAACAGATACGTGAATGGTATCGCAGATCAGCTCGCAGTTCAGCTCGTCACGAAGCAGAGCCGTACCAACCGTACCGATCTCTCTGTGATGCAGTGCCTTTTGTGCGTTGAAGGTATGGGTTACGTTTTTCGCACCCTTGGCAATTGCTGCGTCGATATCCTTGTAGGTTGCATCGGTATGACCGATGGAGGGAACAACGCCCACGCTTGCAAGATATTCTACAAGCTCTCCTGCACCCTCTACTTCGGGAGCCATGGAGACAATACGAATGGCATTGCCGCTGAGCTCATTATACTTTTTAAACACTTCAACAGAAGGTGCAGCCACATATTCCAGAGGCTGTGCGCCGATGTGCTTTACGGAGATAAACGGACCCTCCAGGTGAATACCGATCACCTCAGCACCAGTAGCAGGAGCCAGTTCTTTATAGTCCTTTACAGCAACCATCGCGTTGCTGATATTTTCAACCGACTGGGTCATGGTGGTTGCAAGGAAGCCTACCGTACCCTCGCAAGCGATGGCATTGGCAATGGAGGTCAGCGCCTCTACGCTTCCGTCCATCGCGTCGCATCCTGCGGCGCCGTGAATATGTTCGTCAATAAAGCCGGGAACGATCACCTGGCTGTCGGAAAGGGTAGCAATGGGCTCAATACCGGTGGGATCATTGCCGATGTACGCGATCTTTCCATTTTCAAAACCGATGCAGCAGGTCACGATTCCCTGCCCCTCTACATATACTTTGCTGTTGATAAAGCCTTTCATAAATAATCCTTTCTCGGCTTTTAGCCGCACTTTTTCACATATACAGTATATCATTTTACCTGTGTTTTGTCAATTGCAGATTGGAAATTTTACCGCTCTTTTTTGTTTGATCCCTCACATACAAGATTGAAAAAACACTTGACAAAAAAGAGTGGCTATGTTATCATAATAAGAGTGTGAGTATATAAATTTACCAATTAAGTATGAAATGCACAATAGAAAGGACGCTTTTTTTGAAAGCGACGGTTGTGAAAATGTCTAAGAATGTGCCTTATAAGATTTATCTGACAGAAGAGGAAATGCCTAAAAGCTGGTATAACCTGCGTGCAGATATGAAAAATAAGCCCGCTCCCTTAAGAAACCCCAAAACATTGGAGGTTATGGGCTACGAGGATCTGCGCCCTGTGTTCTGCGATGAGCTGATCAAGCAGGAGCTGGACGAGGATACCCCTTATTTTGAGATCCCCACTGAGATCCGTGATTTTTACAAAATGTACCGCCCCTCTCCCCTGGTGCGCGCGTATGAGTTAGAAAAAAAGCTGGGCACCCCCGCTCATATTTACTATAAGTTTGAAGGAAATAACACCTCGGGCTCTCACAAGCTGAATTCTGCCATTGCGCAGGCATATTACGCCAAGAATCAAGGCTTAAAGGGTGTCACCACCGAAACAGGTGCAGGTCAGTGGGGCACGGCGCTTTCCATGGCGTGCGCTTATCTGGGACTTGACTGTAAGGTATTTATGGTGAAGTGTTCTTATGAGCAAAAGCCCTTTAGAAGAGAGGTTATGCGCACCTACGGTGCTTCTGTGACGCCCTCCCCTTCTTTTGAAACAGAGATCGGCAAGAGCATCAACGAGCGTTTCCCCGGCACCACCGGTTCCCTTGGCTGTGCCATTTCCGAGGCAGTAGAGGTGGCATCCTCTACCCCCGGCTATCGCTACGTGCTGGGCTCCGTACTCAATCAAGTAATGCTGCATCAGTCGATCATTGGTCTTGAAGCAAAGACTGCTCTTGACAAATACGATGTAACTCCCGATGTGATCATTGGGTGTGCCGGCGGCGGATCCAACCTTGG
>JAFTMP010000037.1 GCA_017452335.1 Clostridia bacterium | reverse complement strand
TGAGCTTACCTTCCTTTTGGCAAAGAGCGTGCACCTGTGCCGAGTTGTTGTCGCCGTAAAGGGGGTGGCAGTTGACCTCATATCCGTCAAGCAAATTGGGATCGGCGGCAACACCGCCGTTTCGAAAGGGATGGGCGTGGATGAGCAGTCCGCCCCGTTCGTGCACAAAGTCGGAAAGCTCTTTTAAGGTATATTCAAAAAGAGGGCGCTCACTTTCATAAAGCACCGAGGGAGATAGACCATAAATGAGAAAATCCTGTCTTGCAATGGTCACCTCTATGCCAAAAAAGCAGTGCAGACCCAGCTTTTCCGCCTCCATGGCGGTCTTCCTGTATTCTTCCTCATATTTCACCATCCACTCCCCAAAGGGCAGGGTCATGTGGTAGGCAGCGTAGTGATTGGTGAGCACCATGCCGTCAATGCCCTCGTCCTTGATCGCGCGGGCAAGCTGTGCGCTCGTGAGCCTGCTGCAACGGGAAATGCCCGATGTGTGGGTGTGAAAATCATAAAGCTTCATCGTTTTTTTCCACCGTTTTTTGATAATCGCTCAGTGTTTCATATTGGGTAACGGGCACACCCTTCTTTTCAAGAAGGGGCAGGACCCTCTCGGTGGTTTCAAGATCGGTACAAAAATCGTAAAGATCAATCACCTTGCCGTCTGCAAGGGTGAGGATCACCGAGGCGTAGTCCTTGTTTTCTTCCTTTAAACCAATAGGGCGCTTTTTCACATACGCCGCCTCTTTGATCTGCTCGTAGGTATAGTGCTGCCCCGTTAGGGAGAGGTACTCGCTGTTATCGGTAAAGCGCTCTTCCTCAAAGCGCACCCCAAAGCTTCCTTGAAGGGCAGAAAGGATCAGCAGACCCGAGAGCATGAGGCACCCCACGATTCGGGTAAGCGCCCGCTCGCCCTTGCCGATGAGCGCCGACATGTACTGCTTATAGTCCTTCTTTTTATAGAGCATGCGGAACAGCAGCCGCATATCAAAGCACAAATAAATGAATCCCGCAAACAGGGCAGGACAAACCAAAAAGGCATACCACTCCGCACCCAGCGCCGTGTTATACAGCACCCCGCTTGAAAACGCTCCCGCAAAATAGGCATAGATCCCCCCGCACACCGCCGCAAAAATAGGTGCGCAAAAAAGAGAGGTGAGCAAAATGGCAAGGAACAACAGGGGCAGAACGATCAGCTTGTTCGGGCGTCTTGACAACACGAAGAGCTGTTTTTGCAGGGCACTGAAGTGGATCTGCTCTGTGGGCAGGTCCATGAGCCGACGCATCTCCCCATCCTTGGCGCTGTAGCCGTGCATGCCCTGCAGGGCGCGGGCGGGACGGTCTTCAAAAAAGAAGGTGAAGGGGCGGGTAAGCTTGGTAGCAAGACGCATGCCGAAAAACACCGTGATCATGCGGGTAATATATCCGTCCTCATGGGCACTGTCCGGCAAGGGCAGCCCCCCTTCAAGAGAAAAGAGCTCCTCCCCGCAATCTCTGTTGACCTCCTCGATCAGCTCTTTATAAAAGGCTTCCTTGCGCTCCCCGTCACAAAAAAAGGCGCTAAACTGCGGTGCAAGGTCCACAAGTGCATCTAAAAGCTCCCTTAGTGCCTCTTCAAACTGCTCTCCTGTGGCAATAAAGGGGTAATCGTAAAAGTGCCAATCCCCTTTCACAAAGCCCGCAAGACGGGAAAGGGGAACGCGCAAAAGATCCCTTTGATGACAAAGGATGCGGCACTCCAGCAGGTTGCGCACCCCCGGAGCAACGCCCGAGGTGGAAAAAACGATCTCTGCAAAGAAGCAATTGCCCTGATAGGTACGGCAGAGCATTCTCTTACCGTTGATGCATCCCTCTTCACTTTTCACAAAGCGGGCACGAAAGGCTTCATGCGCCCGCAATCCCCCATCAAGCAGGGTGATCCACTGTTCCATTTCTTCACCACGCACAGCCGTGCCCTTTCTTTAAACATTCTTTCTTACATGCTTCTTCATTGTACTACATTCCATACCAAAAGTCAATATGAAACAAAAAATCGAAAAATGTTCACTTTCTCTTGACTTTCTACGTTTGATATAGTATAATTTTCCCGGAAAGTCATTGAAAACCCACAAGTAAAGGAGATCGTCATTATGGAAGAAAATCAAAACACTGTAGAACTGCAGGAAGAAAGCTGCGAAACAACCGCACCCGAATCTGAAAAATCCGCGCAGACTACCGCGCCCAAGGTCGAAGAAACCGATGAGAATATTTCTCCCAAGTCGAAGATTGTAACGGGATTGCTTGCCCTCTTTTTGGGATCGTACGGCGTAGATCAGTTTTATTTGGGCAAGGTCGGTGCCGGAATCGGCTCTATTGGCATCTCGATCGGCTGCATCATCCTCGCAGCAATCCTTGGCGGCATCCTGGGACTTCTTGCCGTGGTCACCTATGGCGTCTCCCTGCTCTTATCCTTTCCCGTTGGCGTGCTCTGCGGTTTGGGCGCTTGGGTCTGGCCGCTCATTCGGGCGATCAAAGCCTTCATGGGAAAAGCCACCGACAAAGATGGTGCGCGTATCATCAATTGAACTGCCTGCACCTATCAAAATAACCTGCAAATTGGATTTAAAAGTTTAAAAGGCTGTTGCGGATAACCGCAACAGCCTTTTTGTGTTGTCCCATATAGCACGGTTTTGACAAAAGTCAATAAAAAAAGCCCCGACTTTACATAGATTTAACATAGACTTAACCAATCCATGGTGGCAGAAAAGCAAATGGTATGATAAAGTAGAACCGATGTAAAAAAAGTGTAAAAAAATGAAGAATGTACAGGCAAGGCGTCCTGTGCAAGGAAAAAAACGACATAAGGAGAAAAACTATGTTAATATCAGCAG
>JAFTMP010000293.1 GCA_017452335.1 Clostridia bacterium | reverse complement strand
GGAACTTTTTAAGATTTTACCCCGGCTTGGTGGGCGGACACTGCATTGGCGTTGACCCCTACTATCTGACCTACAAGGCAGAAATGCTGGGTTACCACAGCCAGATCATTCTCGCAGGACGGCGCATCAACGACGATATGGGTAAATACGTGGCAGAAAACTGCGTAAAGAACTTGATTAAATCAAACAAAACCGTAAAAAACGCCAAGGTTGCCATTTTGGGTTTTACCTTTAAAGAAAACTGCCCCGACACCCGCAACACCAAGATATTCGATATCGTGAAGGAACTTCGGGAATACGGCATTGAGCCTGTCATTACCGACCCCACCGCCGATGCATCAGAGGCAAAAATGCTCTATGGCGTGGAATTTTCCGATCTTTCCTCAATCAAGGAAATGGATGCCGTCATTTTGGCTGTTGCCCACAGTGCCTTTGCTAACCTGACCGTGGAGGACACCGATTGTTTCTTCGGTAAGGGACAAAAGGTACTTCTTGACATTAAGGGACTGCTTGACCGCAAGGCATACGAAACGGCAGGCTATTGCTACTGGAGGCTGTAACATGGGATATAAGCATCTGACATTCCCCGAAGGATCCAAATTTCTGGTGACCGGTGGGGCGGGCTTCATCGGATCAAACCTATGCGAAGCCATTTTAAATCTCGGATATCGGGTACGGTGTTTGGACGATCTTTCCACCGGCAAGCAGGAAAACATCAACCTCTTTTCCCAAAACCCCAACTATGAGTTCATAACGGGCGATATCAAGGATTTTGACACCTGTATAAAAGCCTGCGAGGGCGTAGATTACGTACTCAATCAAGCAGCCTGGGGAAGCGTGCCGCGCTCCATCGAAATGCCCCTCTTCTACTGTGCCAACAACATCCAGGGAACGCTCAATATGCTGGAAGCAGCCAGATTGAACGGTGTAAAAAAATTCGTGTATGCCTCCTCCTCCTCGGTCTATGGAGACGAACCAAACCTGCCTAAAAAAGAAGGCAGAGAGGGGAATCTTCTTTCTCCGTACGCTCTGACCAAACGGTGCGACGAAGAGTGGGCAAAGCAGTATACTATGCACTATGGTCTTGACACTTATGGTCTTCGATACTTTAACGTTTTTGGAAGACGACAGGATCCCCACGGCTTTTATGCCGCAGTGATCCCCAAGTTTATCAAGCAGCTTTTAAACGGAGAGTCCCCCACCATCAACGGCGACGGCAAACAAAGCCGCGACTTCACCTATATCGAAAATGTAATCGAAGCCAATCTGAAAGCCTGCCTTGCCCCCCACGAAGCGGCAGGAGAGGCATTTAATATTGCATACGGTGGAAGAGAGTATCTGATCGACATCTATTACAGCCTTACCTCTGCGTTGGGCGTGGAGATCGAACCAATCTTCGGGCCCGACCGAAAGGGCGATATCAAGCACAGCAATGCAGACATTTCAAAGGCCAAAGCGCTTTTGGGGTACGACCCCGATTACGACTTTGCCTCGGGTCTGAAGGAAGCTATTGACTGGTACAAAGCAAATTTGTGATGTTGTTATCATATCCATAAAGGTAAAAAAGGTGACAATATGAAAGCAAAAAAAATACTGCTCTATCCGATGAATGCAGCATTGATATATCTACTGTTTACGATTGTGATCTTTTTGTACGGTCCTATCGAATGGAACATTCCTTCCGTTCCCAAATTGGTTTCCGTGCTTTTGATCTATACGGGCACCTTCGCTCTGGGATATTACCTTAAAGCCTCCCAACTGATCGCTCAACTAAAGACAAATGAGAAAAACAAAAACAGATTCTCTGATTTTGAACGCACATCGGCCAACTTTTTAAACGGCATCCCAACCTCCGCCATCGGTTTGATCTTTTCAGTAAGTTGCATATTTTCGATCCTTAAACACTGCATTGTTATGCTCCATTATTATGGATCAATTGATTTCAGCGCACTGTTGTCTTTTGATTTTTCCGAAGCATATTTTAGTCGTTTGAATTCAAACATAGCAGGAACATGGTACATTTTTGCACTTAACTGCATGAATGTGTTGGATGTTTTTTGGTATCCTCTCGGAATGATCTATTTCAAACGATTCCACTTCGGCTACAAAGCCTTGTTCATCTTGACACTGCTGATAAACTTTACATACAACGCCCAGAGCGGTACCATGATCAGCTGGGGAAATTTTATTTTCAGATTGATTCCCTTCCTTTTTCTTGAGATCTTTAACGCAATTCACTCTAAGAATAGAACTGTCAGTAAATCCGGAAAAAGAACGATTTGCATCATCCTCGTCCTTATTATGTTGTTTGTGAGCTTGTTCATTTTTTCTCAGGAAAGCCGATATGATTATATGGGATATGAGGACGAGCTCTCCTATGACAACGGAATTCTTGATCGCTTTATTGAAAACGAAAGATCTTATCCCATCGTAGGAAAACGTCTTTCTTCCGTTGCGTTCTATATAGGTAACGGGTACTGCGGACTTGCTTATGCACTGGAACTACCTCCTTCCTTCACTTACGGAATCGGATTTTCCAGAGACCTCTCCAGAACAATCAATCAATATTTCGGGATAGATGTCTCAGGCATTACCTATCCGCAACGAACAGAAGATGCATTCGGATGGAAAAATGGTATTTACTGGCCTTCAGCATATTCATGGTTCGCGTCTGATCTAACCTTTTTCGGAATTCCCTTCCTGATGTTTTTCTTCGGACAGTTTTTTTGCTCTGTTTGGTTCAATGCTTTGACCGAAAACTCTATTACTGCTGTTGTACTGACAGGATGGCTGTGGATCGGAATTCTATTTATCCCCGCAAACAATCAGTTGTTTCAATCGTTCAATATGTTTGCCGCAACGGTCGGTCTGATCCTTTTGTACATTTTCAGAAAGAAACTGCCAACCCCTGTTTTAAAGCAGACAATATCAAAGTAACCATGAAAAAAATCTTATACATTGCCCGCGCAGGGTTGCCCATAGATGCCACGGGGATCCGCACCTACCACATCGGTTCTCTGCTTGAAAAGCAGGGATACTGTTTGCACTATCTTTCGTTGCAACGAGTATGCACCCGTGTGGAGCAAAGCGGCTATGAGCGAATCTATCAGAGTAAATCTGCTTTTCTTCCCAAAGAAGACTATCATTACCAAAAGGACGAAAAGATCTACTCTTACCCTGCACCCTTTCCGGGTGGACGGATCCATGCCCTCAATGATCTTGCCGATCTGCTTTTTGCCCACGTTGCCTTCGGCCGTGTGAAGCGGTACTGCGAGACGGAAAAGCCCATTGCCATCATTCTCTATAACGATGCCTATGCGTTGACCAAACGGCTGATCCCCTACTGCCAAAAGAAGGGGATCAAGCTCTTTGCGGATGTGACCGAATGGTATGAAATGGACGCAAACAAAAAGCCTGCGGACAAAATGATCGCGTACCTTACCGACAAGCGCATCAGAACATTGGATCAAAAGCTGGATGGTATTATTGCTATCAGCCGGTATTTTGAGGATTATTATAAGCAAAAGAAAGTAAGATGCATAAACATTCCTCCATTAATGCAGGTCGAAAAAGATTTAGAGATCCAACGGCATGAGTATTATCCCGGAAAGCACGTTGTTAATTTCATTTATGCCGGGGCGCCCGGCGGGAAAGATATTTTGCTTCCGTTTCTAAACGCGGTTCAAAGATTCAACGAAAACGGAATTCGCGTGCGGTTAGATCTGGTAGGATTAAATGCCGATTATGTTAAAAAGCTTTTAAACACCAATGTTGCGCCCGAAGAGTTTGGAGTTGTGTCTCACGGAAGACTTTCTCATGAAGACACATTGAAAATAGTAAAAAAAGCCGATTTTGGAATTCTGTTTCGCTACGATAAACGCTATGCCAAAGCGGGATTTTCCACAAAGTTTGCCGAATGCATGAGCGTGGGCGTTCCCATGATCTGCAATAAAATCGGCGGGTGCGATTCGTTTATTACGCATATGGAAAACGGGTTATTGACGAATACCGTTTCAGAAGCAGAACTTTACGACTTGCTCGCAGATGTATTCTCTTTACCTTCGGATGATATTGTAAAAATCAAAAAGAACGCGCACACGTTTGCTATGAAGCATTTTGATCGTAGCACCTATGCCACATCGTTACAGACTCTTGTGAACCAACAAGAGTCCGTTCGATGAACAAGTTTATCAGAAAGATCGTAAACAGATTAAAGAGAAAAAGTAACGTCGAGATCGCCAGAGATCTTGGCGTAAGAGTGGGGCAAAACAGTCTTATTTTGTGCGACCCTTACAAGTGTTTTGGGTCTGAGCCGTATCTGGTTGAGCTTGGCGATCACGTAGAGGTCACCGGCGGATGTCGTTTTGTGACGCATGACGGTGCGGTTTGGGTCCTAAGACAAGAGGCAGGACTTGAAAAAATTGATAAATTCGGCAAGATAACCGTAGGAAATAACGTTTTTATCGGTATCAACAGTACGATCTTGCCCGGAGTGACCATTGGAGATAATTGCATTGTAGGAGCCTGCTCCCTGGTAACAACGAGTATTCCGTCAGGGGAAGTGTGGGGGGGCGTTCCTGCTAAAAAGATTTGCTCTTTGGATGAGTACAAAATGCGAGCTATGCCTTTTTTTGATTATACGAAGGGCTTGTCCCCACAAAAAAAAGAAGAAGCAGTGCGTGCGGCGCATCCGGAATGGTTTAAATGAAAGAGTCGTAGCGCGAAAAATGGATTTTTCGCACTTTTTGTGGCATTCGCCGCTTTTCAAGCGTCGATTTTTCCCGCAAAACCGTCTCAATTTCCAAGAAAGGAAGCTTTCGCCGGCGAAAGCCATAATTGATTTTTATGAACATTGTGGTAGTTGTAGATGACTTTCACGGAGGTGCAGGCAATATCGCCCAGCTGTTAGCCACAGAGCTCAGCGCATCTCACGATGTGTGGCTCGTTTTGACAAATCTCCATTCCCCAAAGCGCTATCCGTTAGAAAACATACACATCGCAGACTGCAATCTTTCAATAACGGGAAAGAACAAGATCACGGGTCTGATCTCGTCGATCAGACGGATCGACAAGCTACTCCGCCACGAGATCGGTGCGGACATAGTAATCTCCTTTTTGGATAACAACAATTCGCTTGTGTGCCTCTCCCAGTGGTTTAACAAGACACCCATCATCGTTTCCGAAAGAAGCAATCCCCTTGCCATCTATCCAAAGGCGCCCTGGGACAAGATCAGACGCATTGCCTACCGTCGGGCAAACGTGGTAACCGTTCAGTTTTCCCACTTTGCGCAATTTGACAACGCAAGATTCCAAAAGAAGTGCCGCGTGACCTCCAACATCGTACAAGCTCCCCCCTGCTTAAAAAAAGAATGGACGAGCGAGCGCACCCGTTTTGTCACTTTCGGCAGACTTCAAGATATCAAGCGGATGGATCTGATGATCGATCTTTTTGATCTTGCACAGCAAAAAGATCCCTCCATAGAGCTTCATATTTACGGCGACGGTCCTCAAAAGGAGGCACTTCAAAGAAAAATCGACTCCTTGGGCTTAAGTGATAAGGTCTTTTTAAAAGGATACTGTAATCAAGTACACCAAACACTGATCGAATACGACGTATATTTGATGACATCCCTTCAAGAAGGATTTCCTAACAGCCTATGCGAAGCTATGGCAGTGGGTCTGCCCTCCGTAGCCTTTGCATGCCACGAGGGAATTGTTGAGCTTTGTGAGCACGAAAAGAGCGGTTTTGCCATTCCCGAAGGAGAAACCGATGCTTTTGTTGAAAAAATGCTGTTTCTTGCACATGACCCCATGATTCGTGAAAAGATGGGTATATCTGCCCAAAAGATTAGTTGTCAATATAGCAAGGAACGGATTATGAATCAATGGCAAGAATGCATCAACGAGGTAGTAAAATAATGAAAAAAATCGTACTGTTCATTGATAATCTTGGACCGGGCGGTGCTCAAAGACAGTTGGTTAACATGGGCTTGCTGTTAAAGGAGCGCGGCTACGATGTGAGTATGATGGTCTACTATGATATTCCCTTTTACAAAAAAATGCTGGATGATGCAAATATTCCCGTAAAGCTGATTCAGAATGACAGCATATTTTCCCGTATCGTCCACACAAGAAAAGCACTCATTGAGGCACGGGCCGCTGTGGTCATCGCATTTATGGAAACTCCGGGATTCCTCGCTTGCCTCACAAAATGCTTGGGTGGGCGTTTTAAGTTAATCACCAATGAATTAAGCGCCAAAGCATCTACCTTTAACTCCCCCAAAAACAAGATCTACAACATTTTCGAAAGATATTCGGACGCAAAGATCTGTAATTCAGAGAATGCTATGGATATGTGGCGAAAGCATTATCCCCAATACAACGAAAAATACGGTGTGATCTACAATCCCGTAATAATCCCCGATAAACTCCTGCAAGCATCACCTCAAAGACGCCCCGACGAAAAATTTCGCATAACGGTGGCAGCAAGTTACCAACTATTAAAGAATCCGCTTCGTGTAATCGACGCTGTATCTCTTTTAGATGCCGAGCATCAAAACAAGCTGGATCTGCAATGGTATGGCAAGGCTGAGGTGACCTTAGGCAACAAAGAAGTCTATGAGCAGGCTCAGGCTATGGTCTTGGAGCGGGGGCTTACACACTGCGTTCACCTGAATCAAGAAACAGATCAAATCTATACCCTTATGAAAAACAGCGATGCCGTAGGTCTGTTCAGCACCGTTGAAGGTCTGCCCAATGCTATCTGCGAAGGCATGGCACTTGGCAAACCCATTATTATGAGCCGTGTTTCCGACTACAGAACATTGACTGAAGGAAACGGTTTTTCGTGCGATCCTCATAGCACGGAAAGCATTCGGGACGCACTGATGCAATTGCTTGATGCGCCTGCTGAGCAACTTGAAGAAATGGGACGCAACTCTGCGCAAAAAGCCGAAAAGCTCTTTTCTAAAAAGGCAATTATCGGTCAGTGGATTGATCTGATCGAAAAACTGACCGAACAAAACTGATACTGTGAGTATACAATGAAAAACATCACCCAGTATGTCAAACTGATATTTCACGGGCACTATGACACCTCGACGCCTGAGGGAAGAAGCCTTGAATGAATGGGGCGGA
>JAFTMP010000292.1 GCA_017452335.1 Clostridia bacterium | reverse complement strand
GCATGCCGCCTGTGCCTCTTGCAGTGCCTGCCCCGCCGGCAAGCGCCTGCACACTGTCGGTGATCTTCTCCACCACGGGAATGAGGGTGGCAGTGGGATCGCTTGCAGGGTTTGCCGTAAAGAATCCGTCCACATCGGACAGGTTGATGAGCAGATCGGCACGCACCAGCGTTGCCACATAAGCGGCAAGGATGTCGTTTCCCCCGATCTTAATGCCCTCGTAGGAAACGGTGTCATTTTCATTGACGATGGGAATGCTTCTGCCCTTTAAGAGCATTTCAAAGGTGTTTTCGGCGTTTTCCTTTTGCAGAGGTACCTCCACCACGTCCTTTGTTAACAGGACCTGCGCCACGGTGTAGCCGTAATCGCGCATGTAGCGGCTGTAAAGACTCATGAGCTCGCACTGCCCAATGGCGGCGGCAGCCTGCTTGCCGCTGATGGTGTCGGGACTTTTTAAAAGACCCATTTTGACCCAGCCTGCCGAAACAGCACCAGAGGACACCAGCACGATGCGGATGCCGCTGTTTTCAAGGTCACACAGTACCTTGCAGAGGTGTTCGATTTTCCGTATATCCAGCATGCCCGTGGCATGGGTCAGTGTGGAGGTGCCCACCTTGACCACCACGGTGTTATAATTTTTTTTCATTTGCGTCATTCCTTTTATTCAAGATACACATATTATATACAACTTTATCTCCTTTTGCAAGACTTTTTTAAAATTCGGAGATGAGAAAGGACCATTTTATGAATAGAGATGAACTCATTGCCAATAGCCGCAAGGCGCGCGGTGTATTGCCCCAGCTTTTAGAGGAAGAACGAAGAATCCAAGCCCTTGGGGCGCTTCAAGAAGCACTGAAGGAGGGAGAAGCGGATATTTTAAAGGCGAACCGCGGGGACCTTGAAAGAGGGAAGAGCGCGGGGCTTTCCGATGCCATGCTTGACCGCCTGCTTTTAACAAAGGAGCGCCTTTGCTCCATGGTCTCTGCCATTGAAGTCGTAAAGACTCTCCCCGACCCTTTGGGTGTGGAGCGGGAAAGCACGCTTGAAAACGGCTTGTTGGTGCGCCGTTGCCGTGTGCCCTTGGGGGTGATCGGCATGATCTATGAGGCGCGCCCCAATGTGACGGCAGATGCGGCGGCGCTTGCCATCAAAAGCGGAAACGGCGTGATCTTGCGCGGAGGCAAGGAGGCACTTGAGACCAACAAGGCGCTGGTTGGCGCCATGCGCACCCAGCTTTCAAGGCTGGGGCTTGAGGATCTTATTTACCTTATTGAAGATACCGACAGAAGCACGGTGGATCTGCTTCTTTCTCTGCGCGGCGAGATCGACCTGGTGATCCCCAGAGGGGGCGCGGGACTCATCCGCCACGTGGTGGACCATGCCAAGGTACCTGTGATCGAAACGGGTGCGGGCAATTGCCACGTTTACGTGCATAAGGGGGCGGATCTTGAAAAAGCACTGCGGGTGCTCATCAATGCCAAAACCTCCCGTCCTTCGGTGTGCAATGCGGCAGAAACACTGCTGTGTGACGAAGCCATCGCGCCTGTATTTTTAAAAATGGCAGATGAAGCGCTCAGCGCTCTGCATGTGGAGCTGCGGGCGCAAGAAGGTGCGCGGGTATACATGCCCCACGCACTGCCTGCAAGCGAAGAGGATTTTGCCACCGAATATAATGACTATATTTTGGCGGTGCGCACCGTTTCGGGCATAGACGAAGCCCTTTCTCACATCGCCCGCTACAGCACGGGACACAGCGAAGCCATCTTAACCGAGGACGGGCAGGCGGCGGAGTATTTCCTTGACCGCGTGGACGCGGCGGCGGTATACCACAACGCCTCCACCAGATTTACCGACGGCGGCGTGTTTGGCATGGGGGCGGAGATCGGCATTTCCACCCAGAAGCTGCACACCAGAGGTCCCTTTGCCATGGAATCCTTAACTACGATCAAATATAAGGTGAAGGGAAACGGACAGGTCAGATAATGAAAAGGAAAAGAAGATGATTTTGCGGTCATCTTCTTTTTTATATGTAGAAAAATAATTTCGTCAAATAAAATCCAAAAATACTTTACAAAAAGACTTGTTAAATATCGAAAAATATGGTATACTCATTTCGAATTTGGGTTTCATGATGAAATCGGTAATTCATGATGAAAAATATACAGGCACATCCTGTAACAGCGTTTTGAGTTGCGGAGAAAAACGCTTTCGCTGTATGGGAGCGTATTTCCGCGATCCTGCGGTTTTGATACCGCATTGTCAAGGAGGGTAGACACATGACAGAACCGAAAAATGTAGCAAGGAACAAAAAGGTAAATGCAAGAGGATCCAACGCCGGTGCGATTACCGACGGCGTGACCGATGCACAGGTTCACTGGGACGGCGGTCCCGCGCCTGCGAAGGCAATGGTGGATCTGAAGGGGTATTACTCCATTTCATCTATTAGACTGACCACGTATTACGGAGACGGCAGAAGCTATCGCTTCAAGATCCGTGCGGGCGGCACACCCACACAGATGCTTGAGATCGTGGATCAGAGCGAAGACGTGGTTGCCACAAAGGATGGGTATTTCTTTACCTTTGATCCCATGTTCGTGCGCTATGTAGAGGTGCAGATGCTCCACAATACGGCAAACCCTTCGGTTCATATTACTGAACTTGAGGTG
>JAFTMP010000291.1 GCA_017452335.1 Clostridia bacterium | reverse complement strand
TTCATTTTCGTACGATTTTATACATAATGCACAAAATTCACGGGCGCAGCACTGGAGCATACGCCCGTATTTTTGTATACAATTAACAAAATTACAAAAATGTGAATTTTCTATTTGATTTTCTTGAAGTTTTGTGCTAAAATACTGACAACAACCTTACTTTTTAACCTTTTCCCCCACATGACCATCTTAAAAAATCTGACCTTTGCACCCGTAAAGCTTGGTAAAATGAACAAGGCTGAGGCAGAGGAAACTGCTATGCAGCTTCTTGCAAGAGTTGGTCTTGCCGACAGAAAGGACGCCTATCCCGCACAGCTCTCGGGCGGACAAAAGCAGAGAGTTGCCATTGTGCGCGCCCTTTGTATGAATCCCGAGGTGCTCCTCTTTGACGAGCCCACCTCCGCTCTTGACCCCGAGATGGTTGGCGAGGTACTGGACGTCATGAAGGATCTTGCAAAGTCGGGCATGACCATGGTGGTGGTTACCCATGAAATGGGCTTTGCCAAGGAAGTGGGCGACCGCGTGATCTTTATGGACGAGGGATACATCGTGGAAGAGGGCGTGCCCGCTGAGGTGTTCAGCGCACCCAAAAGTGATCGTTTGAAAAGCTTTTTGTCAAAGGTTCTTTGATAAATTTCATTCATTTTCGTACGATTTTATACATAATGCACAAAATTCACGGGCGCAGCACTGGAGCATACGCCCGTATTTTTGTATACAATTAACAAAATTACAAAAATGTGAATTTTCTATTTGATTTTCTTGAAGTTTTGTGCTAGAATACTGTCAACAACCTTACTTTTAAACCTTTTGTACAAAATGGAGGAAATAGAACGATGACAAAAAAAGAACTGATCTCTGCTTTAGCAGAAAAAACAGGATTTACCAAAAAGGACGCCGAAGCGGCTCTTAATGCAACCCTGGCGGCAATTACAGAAGAGCTGGCAGCAGGCAACGAAGTGCAGCTCACCGGCTTTGGCACCTTCAGCGTAAAGACCCGCGGTCCCCGCGAAGGCTTTAACCCCAAAACGGGAGAGCCGATCCAAATCGGAGAAAGCAAGTCACTGTCCTTCAAGGCAGGCAAAACTCTGAAAGATACCATTGCAAAATAGATCCTATGATCGGGTATCGCCCTTCGGGTGTGATACCCTTTTTCATTAAAGCTCCTATTTTTACTTTTCACCGAGGCATTTTCTTATGCGTTTATTTATGAAGGCACTTCTTGACAAACTCAAAAACATTCTCCTTGACCGACCGCTGGGCTGCTCCTGCGGTGCTTTGATGGTGCTTACCGCACTCCTGCTCTTTTCCCCGGCGCTTTTCAAGATCGCTTTGATCCTTTGCGGGATCGTTTTCTTTATATTCTTTCTGATCCTGCGCAAAAGGGCGGTAAGGATCCGCTTTTTGGCCACGCTGATGGCGGTTATTTCCCTGCTTTGCACGCTATCGGGTGCTTGTACCCTTCTTTCGTACGATCTTTTTGATAAGAACATACAGCAAGCCGCACAAACGAGTAGTACCGTAGAGTTGGTTGGATATCCCATCAAGACCGTTTATGAAAGTGACTTTTCAAACTGCATGATCTTTCAAGTCAATCAGATGGATGAAAAGCGGGTTTGGGACGTGCAAATTTTGGCGTACTTTTCCCCCGATGATACACCTGCACTTTTTCAGTATACCACCCTGCGCGGCCCTCTTGAAGAGATCGAGACAAGTGACCCTTCCTTTGACAGCGCGGGATACTATCAAGCAAAGGGCATCTTTGCGCAAAGCTCCGCATCCGAGGTATCTGTCTCTGACGAAATTGCCTCCGATCCCCGCCGTGTGCTTCACACCGTTCAAAAAGCGCTCACAGACCGTATTGACGATCAAGCTGATGAACTGAGCGCGGGCTTGATCAAGGGCTTTTTGCTGGGCGATAAGAGCGGCTTAGACACAGAATTCAAGCGGGATTTTAAAACCATGGGGCTTTCCCACACCCTTGCCGTCAGCGGCCTGCATCTCTCTATCTTGGTTGCCTTTTGGACTGCTCTTCTTTTAAAGCTCCGCGTTCCCTTAAAGGTGCGGGCAGTGCTTCTCGTATTGTTCACCTGGATCTTTGCGGCGCTCTGCTCCTTTTCTCTGTCGGTGGTCCGCTCTGCCATTATGCTCAGCATGCTGATGCTCTCAAAGCTGGTCAGTGCCGATAACGACAGCAAGACCTCCCTGCTTCTCTCGGGCGGGCTGATCGTGCTCCTCTCGCCCTATTCGATATTTGACGTGGGGTTCTTGCTCTCCTTCTTTTCCACCTTTGGGATCCTTTCTGTCATGCCCCTGCTTCGCAAGAAAAAGGAAGACAACAAAACAAAAATGATGGCGGTGAAAAAGGCGTTGCGCGCCCTTGTTTACAGCATTGCCGTGACCCTTTCGGCACAGATCGCCGTTTTGCCCGTGATGTATCACTCCTTTGGCAGTGTGAGCGTGCTCTCCCCACTGTTCAATCTGCTCTTTACCCCTATTCTTTCTCTGTTTTTGTATTTATCACCCCTTGCCTTGATCCTTTCTTTCCTTCCCGTCATAGGACCCCTTCTTTTTGATATATTGGGGATCCTTTCACACATCACGGTATGGCTATCCTCCCACGCGCTGTATTTCAAGGATAGTCTTGTGTACATCGGCTCTCCCGTGATCCTTCCGCTGCTCATTCTTCTTTGCGGAGCAGTTCTTGCATTTCTGCTCTCAAGGGAGCACAAAAAGAGGATCGGGTGCGTCGTGCTTGCGCTGTACGGCTGCTTTTGCTCCGTCTGCATTCTGCTTCCCTATCTTCATGAGCCGCAGGTCTTTACCGATACCAACGGTAAAAACGATATCATCCTTCTTCAAGACGGCACACAAAGCATGATCATAGACCTATCGGACGGCAGTAAGAGCAATTTACGATACACCATTACCAAATTAGCCGAAGAAAGCGGAGATCTCACCCCCGACGCGCTCTTCATTACCCATTATCACCAGCGCCATCTTTCCTCTTTCAATGCACTCTGCGCCGAGCATTACCCCAAGCACCTTTATCTGACCGCACCGCAAAATGAAAGTGAAGAAGCGATCTGTCAATCTCTTATAGCACTGGCAACGGAACAAAAGGTGCAGGTCCACATGCTCAAAGAGGGAGAAACACTTCGCTTCGGGTCCTTGGTGATAGCGGATTTTGTGCGCACGTACTTAAAGCGCTCCACCCATCCCGTGCTCTCTTTCAGTTTGCAAACACCAAGGGAGCGCTTTACCTATCTTTCCTCCTCATCCCTTGAAGCAGGCGTAGAAGTCGATGATTATACGGTGTATTTGGGCGTGCACGGTCCCATCGTCAAGCAAAGCCTGTCTGCTCGTTTTATCTCCACGCACAAGCTGCGCTTTGCCCATTCCTCCCTGCTTGAAGGCTACGGCATAAAGCCGCCTTTACCAAATAACGAAAGCTCCTCCCTTGATGACTGATCGGGGAGGAGCTTTGCATTTCATGAAGGAAAGAAAGGTTTACATATTTTCAATTTTTTGGGAAAATACTATAACGGAATAAGCCCGAAGGAGAGTGGCAAAACATGATAAGCAAAAAGCAATGGAAAGCCGTAATGAAGGAATATGGCGGCGCAAGAAACCATTTCCAATTCACAAGCCGTGCAGAGAAGGTCCTTGAAAACAAGCACCTGCGCGCAAAGGAGCCTGCGGCGCTGACAGGGTGGCTTTTAGAGTATTTTAAGGGAATCAGAGAGGAGGCGCTTTGCACGCAGACTCTGGCATCTGCCATTGACCGATATCTTCAAAAAACCCCCACGGAGGATCGTACGCTTCATTTGTGTGCCGACTGCATCGTGGCGGCGATCATGCGCTATCTTTATGAAAACAAGGATAAAAAAACAAAGCAGCGCGCCGAAACGCTGGCGTTGTCTCTTTTTTCTCTGTCGCTGGAGTTAGACTATAAAGAGCTTTTTGAAAAGTATTCCATTGTTGACAAGGTATTGAAAAAACGAAATTTTCTCTCCTACAGGGAAAGTGACAAGGAAAGCCGCGAGGAAATCCGAAGGACGGTGTACCGCTATGCCAAGGCACACAAGGTCTCGCAGGCGCAGGCGGCAGGACTGATCGGCGAAGAGTTTCTTGAAGAGCAAAAGAAGAAAAAGAAGGTGTGCTTTACCGCTCTGCTTATCAGCGTTTTCCTGTTTTTCCTCGTCATTGCCCTGGTATTTTGCGGACTGATCCCCTTTTTGCTGCTGATCCTGCCCATTTTTACCCTCTCTTATGAGCTGGTCTGTACCATTGCCGCCTTTACGGTGCGTCCTGCCCCTATTTTAAAAAGGCAACGGGGGACCATCGACCATCCCGTTTTAACGGTGGTCACCGTACTGCTTGCAAACGCTTCCGATGTGGAACAGCTTGGAAAGAGGCTTGAGATCATGTATCATCAAAATCCGCAAAAAAACATCTATTTCGGTTTACTTGCCGATTTTAAAGACAGCAAGCGTGCACAGGAGCCTCTGGACGAGCTTTTGGAAAAAAAGGCGGTTACGATGATCGAAGAGTTAAACCAAAAGTATCCCGACCGCTTTTGCCTATTCATCAGAGAGCGCAGTCTTTGCCCCGGGGAAAAGTGTTACATGGGCTGGGAGCGCAAGAGAGGAGCACTCATTGAGCTGGTACGGCTGATGAAGGGCAAGCGCACCACCTTTCGGCGGATCATCGCGCCCAAAAATATGCTGACTCAGTGCCGATACATTCTTACCCTGGATGCCGACACCGACCTGCGCATCGGCGCCGTGGAAGATCTTTATGCCGCCATGCGTCACCCTCATAACAGACCTGTTATAAAAAACGGCGTGGTTGTGAAAGGGTATGGGGTACTCCAGCCCCGTATGGTTACAGGAATTGATTCTGCCGGTCAAACACCTTTTTCTCTTCTTTTTTCGGGAAGCGGGGGCATTGACAACTATTCGGGTGCCGTTTTTGACTTTTATCAAAGCATATTTTCGCGAGGTGCCTTTTGCGGCAAGGGGATGTTTGATGTGCAGGTCTTTTATGAGGTGATCGAAAACGCCTTCCCCGAGGGGAAGATCCTCAGTCACGATCTGCTGGAGGGCACGCGCCTGGGGTGCGGATATCTTTCGGAGCTTGCCTTGACAGACAGCACCCCTGCCACCGCCCTTTCCTATTTCTCCCGCCAGCACCGCTGGAACAGAGGGGATCTGCAAGCACTGCCCTTTGCCTTTTCTCATCTTCCCTTTCAAAAGGAAAAAAAGAAAAATCCCATTGACGCCCTTTCTAAATTCATGATCGTCTCCAATGTCCTGCGTCTGCTCACGCCTGTGTTTTCTCTTGCCGCACTGTTTTTCTCCACCCATCTTAAGGAGTCCACCTGCATCGTTTTTCTGCTCTTCTGCTTTTCCTATCTGCTCTTCCCCCTCATCTGCACCGTTTTGCGCAGTGTGCGCTTTGCATCCAGGCGCTTTTATTCCACCGTGATGCAAAATGTATGGCAAAGCATTACCCTCACGCTCTTTTCCTTCTGCTCCCTTGCCTACCGCGCACAGATCGCCTTTGACGCACTGATACGGGTATTTTACCGTCAATGGATTTCAGGAAAAAAGCTGCTGGAATGGGTCACGGCAGGGGAAGGCGAGAGAAAATACAAAAATGCTTCTGCCTTCATGCTCCTGCTTCTTTATTTTAAAAAAGCGGCGCCGTCCGTGCTCATCGGACTGCTGATGATGTTCTTTTCTGTGGGTGGGTTTGTCAGACTCTTAGGGCTTTCTTTTGTGATATACCCTCTTGTGGCGTTCTTTCTTTCCCGTCCCTACAAAAAGCAAAACAAGCTTAGCGCACAGCAAAAGGAGCAGATGATCTCCTATGCCAAGGACAGCTTTTCCTATTTTGAGCGTTTTGTCACCCAGCAGGATCACTATCTTCCACCCGACAACTATCAAGAGCTGCCCGCCCCCCGCCTTGCACGGCGCACCTCTCCCACCAATATTGCCCTGTATCTCACCTCCTGCCTTGCCATGGCAGACCTGGGCGCAAGATCGGAGGAGGAAATGGCGGCGCGTATTGACAATACGGTGAACACCTTAATAGCGCTTCCAAAATATAAGGGACACCTTTACAATTGGTACGACACCAAGACCCTTGATCTGTTGGGTACCCCTTATATTTCCACGGTGGACAGCGGAAACCTGGCAATTGGACTGCTGGCAGTGAAAAACGGACTTCTTGAAATGGGAGAGCGCTATCAAGAGCTCGCACAAAAAATCGAGACACTACTAAAGGATCTGGATTTTTCCTTCCTGTACAACGAAAAAAAGGGGCTACTTTGCATTGGCTTTGATACGCTTTCAGAAAAGCAAAGCGAGAACTGCTATGACCTGCTGGCAAGCGAAGCGCGCAGTGCCTACTATTACGCCGTTGCCATGGGGCAGATACCCAAGGATAGCTGGTTTTCTCTCTCCCGCCCCATCAGCGCCAGCGGCGGATATATCGGGCTGTATTCCTGGTCGGGTACCGCTTTTGAATACTTCATGCCGCCCCTGTTCTTACCCGTTTTTAAAAACACCCTGCTTTATGAAGCACTGTGCTTTGCCTTTTTTGAGCAAGAGCGGGCACGCACCAAGGGGCTTTGGGGACGCTCGGAATCGGGATATTTTGCCTTTGACACCGCCATGAACTATCAGTACCGCGCCTTCGGATGCAAGAGCTTAGCCCTTGATCCCATTATTGCAGAGCATGACGTGATCGCTCCGTACGCCTCCTTTTTGGGCTTTTGCATCTCACCCACGGTGGCTTTGCAGAATTTGAAAAAGCTGAAAAATGCGGGACTTTACGGCAACTGCGGCTTTTATGAAGCCATCGACTTCACAGGAGAGCGGGTGGGCAAGGGCAATGCAGTGATCCGCTCCTATATGTCGCACCACGTGGGCATGAGCATTACCGCATGCGCCAACGGCTGTCTTGACGGGATCTTTATCAAGCGCACCATGAGGGATCTGCGCATGCGCGCGGCGCAAGAGCTTCTTCTTGAGCGCGTGCCTGCCGATGCACCTGTTTCAAGAAACATCACCGTTTCCTACACCCGTCCGCAAAGAAACGCTTTTGCTTTGCCCGCCCGCGTTCTGCACCATGAAAGTCTTTCGGGAGAAAACGCGCTGATCTACAAGGGGTCCACAGGACTTCTTTCCTCTGATAACAGGGGGATCGCGCTGTCTTTTGAGCAATACTGCATCACCCCGCCCCTTTCTTCCATCGGACCCTTTCCAAAAATTCTTTTAAAGACAGACAAAGAGGTAATCGACCTTTTAAGCGTCCCCTTTCTTTATGACGGCAGAGGGCTGATCTATCACCACAAAACAAAGACCGGAAAGGTCTCTCTTTCAGCCCTGGTACTAAAGGAAAATGCATTGCTCTTTCGTCTGCACATGCAAGGAAGCCAGCGCTACGGAATTCCCCTGTTTTTCCTTCCGCTGGCGCTGTGCAAAAAGGAAGAATGGATCACCCATCCTGCCTTTACGGGACTTTCAGTAGAGAGCCGTTACGAAGAAAACAATCAAATCCTCTATTTTAAAAAGCGCCCCTCAAGAGTAGAGGATGCGCCCCTCATTATTGGCTTTTCTCTCAAAGAGCCCTTCGATTTTGTTACAAAAAAGGAGGACATTCCCGCAAGAGAACGATCGTTCACTGAACATTTTTCACCTTCCTGCGGACCTTGCAGAAAGCCTATCGCCCTTTTACGGGGGCAAAAGAGCACGAAAGAAGAGTGCTCTTGGCATCTGCTGACAGTTTTTGGAAGAAGCGAGCAGGAGGTGCGGACACACCTACTCAGTTTAAAAAGTACGCCTCACCTCTTGAAGAAAGTCAAGCCGCTTCGCCATGCCTTTGCTGACGCAAACGATCAAACAACCCTTGACCGCACATCCCTTGGATATTGTTCTCTGCTTTTGGAGGGCATGCTTCATGCGCGCAAAAGGAAAAACGAGCTGCCCTGCTATCCCATTCATCGGCTTTGGAGCTATGGCATTTCGGGGGATCTGCCCATTTTTGCCTTCGTTTTGCCGGGTGAAGAGCTGCAGGACAGTCAAAAAAAGATTCTGTATGGCTTGTTAAAGGCGCACGCTTACCTTGCCTTTGGCGGGATACAGCTTGATCTGGTATTCATTCGAAGGGAGCGGGAGCAATACTTTTCCCCCGGCAAAGAGGAGCTCACAGAGCTCATCCGCCGTTTTTCAGGAACAGCGCGCCTGTCGCGAAAGGGTGGGATCCATCTGCTCTTTGACCAAGAGGCAAAGCAGATCTTGCCTTCCTTTTGCACCGTATTTCTCTGCCTTAGTCAAAGTGAAGCGTTTCAAACCTTTCAGCGCAATTTCCGTGCCTGCCTTGAAGAGGAGCATGCGCTCCCTGCACCCATTTCGCATACTGCGCATCCCGCGCCTGCACCTGCCAATGTCCTTCTGCCATTGCCCGCCGGCTATTTTTCAAAAGAGGGATTTATGCCCAAAAAAGAACGGACACCTTACTCTCCCTTCTCCCACATTTACTGCTCCCATCAGTTCGGCACGCTTCTTACCGACCGCTCCCTCGGCTTCACCTGGTTTCGCAACGCAGGAGAGATGCGCTTGACCCCCTTTTCGGGTAACGAGGACTGTGATCTTGTGGGCGAGCGGCTTTATCTTTCTTTTGAAAACCGCTCTTATGATGCGGCGGCACATGCACAAAGCACCGTCTTTTCAAATAGCTATGCCCGCTACGACGGGCAGTGTGGGGCGCTTGACTATTCACTTTTCGTGGGATGCCATCCAAAGCTCCCCTTGAAGATCGTTTTACTGCGTATGAAAAACCGCTCTCCCCTTTCGGTAAAAGCCAAAGCAGAGTACCGTTTGATCCCGTGTCTGTCAAAGCTCCCCGACGGCATGATCTGTGAAAAGGAACTGTCTGACACCGTTTTCTTTAAGCGCACCGCCGCGTACAGCGCCTTTAACCCGGGCATGTATCTTTGGAAGAGTGCAAACGAAACGGAGATCGCCTCGGGCAAGGAAAGCGAGACGTTGTTTTTGCTGGGAACGGTACACTTGAACAATGACCGCTGTTACTATCATGCACTTTCCAAAATCCGAAACGGCAGGGATGCCCTTGCATGCCTTGAGCGCTACGGAATGGAGGTGCGGGCGTTTCAATCGGTATTTCACTTAAAATGTGCCGATCTGCCTCTGTGTCTGCTGTTTAATGACTATCTGCCCATGCAGACCCGCAACGTTCGTCTCTTTGCCCGCACAGGCTTTTATCAGCCGGGAGGAGCCTATGGCTTTCGAGATCAGCTCCAGGATGCTCTTTGTCTGCTTGATTATGATGAAGACCTGCTTCTTGCTCAGATCTACCGCTGTGCCGCACATCAGTATTACAGCGGGGATGTACAGCACTGGTGGCACACCATGCAGATCGTCGAAAGCAAAGGGGATGCGGGGGTACGCACCGAATGCTCCGATGACCTGCTCTGGCTCCCCTTTGCCTGTGCCCGTTATATGGAGCACACCAAGAGCACCGTATTTTTAGAAAAGCAGATCGCTTATTTATCCTCCGCTCCGCTCAGAAAAGGCGAAGAACGGTACGAGATACCCGAAAAGACCTCCCGTAAGGAGTCGCTTTATGCCCACTGCATCCGCGCACTGGACTTGGTCAATGACCGCAGAAGCCCTCGCGGACTGTGCATGATGGGCTCTTGCGACTGGAACGACGGACTTTCTGCCGTGCGGGGGGAGAGCGTGTGGCTGACCCAGTTTTATCTATTCACCCTCAGACTGTTTTCTCCCTATATGCATCCCGATGACCAACAGCGCTTTCTTTTGGTCATGAAGGAGCTTCAAGAGGCGCTGGAGCAATATTGCTTTAAGGACGGACAATATCTGCGTGCCTTTTTTGAAAACGGAGAACCGCTTGGGCAAAAGGGAAATCACTACTGCGCCATTGATCTGCTGCCCCAAGCCTTTGCCGTCTTTTTAGATCCAAATGCCCAAAAGGCAAAGCAAGCCATTGCCACAGCATACGATGCCCTTTGGGAAAAGGAGCATCAGCTCTTTCGGCTCTTTGCCCCGGGGTATGACAGCGGACTGCCCTTCCCCGGATATTTGGGCGGGTACTGTCCCGGCTTTCGGGAAAACGGAGGGCAATATACCCACGGTGCCGTTTGGGGTGCCATGGCACTGTTAATGGCTGGGCAAGAGGACAAGGGATACGAGGTGCTCTCGGGATTAAATCCCATCCGCCACTGGCAAAGGGAGCATCCTGTTTACGCCCTTGAGCCTTACGCGATGGCGGGAGATGTCTATTTTGCAAAGGGCTTTGAGGGGCGCGGGGGATGGAGCCAGTATACCGGGTCGGCAGGATGGTATCTGCACGCCATTCTCACCGTGCTCTTGGGCTATCGGGAAGAGGGCGATCATTTTACCTTGCACCCTCATCTTTGCAAAGAATTTTCTTCTTTTGAACTGACCGTGAACAAAAAGCAAACAGTTTATCACCTGCAGGTATCCCTTGGAGAAAAAGCCTGCTGTCTGCTTGACGGGACCCCCCACGATGCTGTTTTTTTCTTTGATAAAAAGGAGCATAACGTGAAAATGGTATTGCAAAAAAAGAAAAAATAGTGTAAAATAAAGGGTGCTGATCATGTACTGAAAGGAGGGAGAGAAAAATGAAAACGATCACACTGTCACCCGGTGTGCGCTTGCATGCCTTTTTGGAGGACCGCTTTAAAAGTGAATATCTTTGTGCCAATTTTCTCTCCCCTCCCCCTGCCGACAGCCCTGCCAACGGGATACTGCTCTCTTCCATGCTTGCCTGTGGCAGTGCCCGCTATCCTTCAAGCACGCTGTTAAACAGAGCCCTTGAGGAAGCATACGACACCGCCTTTTCCTGCCGTAGCTTTCGCATCGGTGAAACGCGCGTTCAGCCCTTTGCAGTCAGTTGGCTCTCGGGGCGCTTCATTCCCGACGGCTTTGACACCGAAAAAGAAGCGCTGTCCTTTCTTACCGACGGCATTTTTCATCCCAACGTGCAAAACGGAGCGTTTGACAAGGAGGAGCTGCAAAAGCAGATCTTCAACCGCATCGACGATCTGCACGCGGAAAAAAACAACAAACAGCGCTACGCCATCAAGCAGTGCTTGCGTTTGATGTGCAAGGATGAACCCTTTGCCCGCGGGGGCACCTGCACCGAGCAGGAATTCAAAAGCGTGAGTGCCGAGGGTCTGTATACTTACTATCAACAGCTTCTTCAAAACGCACCCATTGAGCTCTACTATTTCGGCAAAAAGGATGCAGAAGCGCTGGCAGGGGAGCTTGATCCCTTATTTGCACCGCTTTACACAGAAAAAAGAGCGCTGAGACGAGATACCGTCAGCCCTCTGAAGCCGCAGGTTTTGCGCAGGGTCGAGGAAAGCACCGCCTTTCAGTCCACACTGTGTTTGGGCTTTAAAACGCCCATCGTGCTGGACGATCCTCTTTATCCTGCCTTGACGGTGATGAAGGAGATGCTCTCCGATTCGCCTGTGAGCCTGCTGTTTACAAACGTACGGGAAAAGGAGAGCCTTTGCTACTACTGCTCTGCCAGCGGAGAGCCCGGAAAGGGACTGCTTTTGATTTCCGCAGGCATTGACCGCAAAAACGCGGCGTATGCCGAGGAGCTGATCCTTGCACAGCTTGAAAAAATGAAAAAGGGCGATTTTGAAGAGGAGCTCTTCCTTCTTGCAAAGCAAGCGCTGATCCAATCCTATAAGGAGCTTTCCGACAGCCCCGCTTACATAGAAGGCTGGTATTTAAGACGCAGTTTGATGGGACTCCGGGATTCGCCCGAGCAAACAGCACAGCGCATCAAAACCGTGACCAAGGAGCAGGTAATCCTGGCGGCAAACAGCCTTTCGCTTGACACCGTTTACCTCTTGCAGGGCGTGAAAGGAGGGGAGCACCGTGGAATTTCAAAGGATTGAAAACAAGCTTCTTGACGAATCTTACCGTTTTTTCGTACATAAAAGCGGACTAAAGGTCTTTTATACCGAAAAAAATTTCAGAACCACCTACGCCATTTTGGGCGTGCGCTTCGGAGCGGCAAACGAGGTGGTGCCCATTGACGGAAAACCTCTTCCCACAGGATGTGCTCATTTTTTAGAGCATAAAATGTTTGAAAATCCCGATGGAGAGGACACCTTTTTAAAATTTTCCCGCATCGGCGCCAACGCCAATGCCTACACCTGCCACGAGCGCACCTGTTATCTTTTCACCGCCTCCAAGGAGGTGGAGGAAGGGTTGCGCATCCTTCTTGAAAGCGTATTCACCCCTTATTTTACCGATGCAAATGTCAGAAAAGAAAAGGGGATCATCGCCGAAGAGATCAACATGTATCGGGATGATCCGGGGGATGCCTTATACAAGGCTTTGCTTGGTTGTCTTTATCAAAACGATTTCATGAAGCGCAACATCTGCGGAACGGTCCGCTCCATCAAAGCCATCAGCAAAGACGATCTTTACACTGCTTACAGACAGTACTACAGACCCGACAACATGGTGCTGTCGATCTGCGGGCACTGCGATCTGAAAAAACTGGAAGCGTTGCTTGACGAGCTGCTTGAAAAACAGGAGACGTCGTCCAAGATCGAAGCACTGCGCTTAAAGGACGAGCCCCTTTTTGTTCACAGGGCATCCTCGCGCCTTTATCGGGACATTTCCACCCCCATGGCAGGCATCGGCATCAAGATCCCGCCCTTTAGCGGGGATCCCAAGGAGGGTCTTGCGCGTTTTGCCCAGCTTTGCCTGTTAACGCAGGTGCTCTTTTCGGACAGCTCCGCGCTTTCAAGTGTGCTGAAGGAGAAAAACCTCATTCCCGAGGATCCTGCCCACGAGATCACCGACCGCGCCGCCTTTTCTCACATTTTGTTCTTCGCGGACACCTACGAT
>JAFTMP010000036.1 GCA_017452335.1 Clostridia bacterium | reverse complement strand
GCTGACGAAGGGCTTCCAGCGCAAGGTCCTTGGCGGTGACGAAGGGGGGCAGTGTGCCAACCAATTCAATTTTATACATCTTGGGCATGGTGATATAGTAAGCACCGCCGCCCATGGCAACTGCCACATCAAGACCGCCCGCGCCAATGGCAAGCATGCCGATGCCGCCGCCTGTGGGGGTGTGGCTGTCTGAGCCGATGAGGGTCTTTCCGGGAACCCCAAAGCGCTCCAAATGCACCTGATGGCAGATGCCGTTGCCGGGAGTGGAGTATCTCACGCCAAACGTCTTTGCCGCCGAGCGGATATAGGCGTGGTCGTCGGCATTTTCAAAGCCGCACTGCAGGGTGTTGTGGTCAATATATGCCACGCTCAGCTCGGTCTTTACGCGGGGTGTGCCCATGGCTTCAAATTCAAGATACGCCATGGTGCCCGTAGCATCCTGGGTAAGCGTCTGGTCAATGCGCAACGCAACCTCACTGCCCCGTCGAAGGTCTCCCTCGACCAAATGATTTTTGATGATCTTTTCAGCAATTGTCAGTCCCATTTCTATCATCCTTCCCCCAAACAGGGGTCCTTTCAATCGTTTTGATAATGAAGCTGTTCACGAAACAGCCTGCCCATGGCATTGCGGATATGCTCTGTCATTAAGGTTTCTGCGCGCTGTTCATCCTTTTGCAGGATGGCGTCGTAGATCTGCTTGTGCTCTTCAAGAGATTTCAGTGCCCGTTCATCGCTCTGCAAGGACACTTGGCGGTACTTCTGCACCTTTCTGTGCAAGGGAAGCAGGGTGGCGTGCAAAATACTGCTGTCGCTCATTTCATACACCAGCTCATGGAAAACACTGTCTTGGTTTTTGATCAGTCCCGCATCGTGCTTGGATACGAAAAATTCCTGCATGGCAAGCGCATCGGCAAGGGCACGCAGACCGTCCTCGTCTCTGTTTCTTGCGGCACTGGCGGCGGCAAGCCCCTCAATGCGCAAGCGAATGGTATAGATCTCCTGCAGATCCTTATCGGTCACACCCAGCACCAAGATGCCCTTGGGCAGGTTTTTAACAAGCTGCTCCTGCTCCAAGCGCTGAATGGCTTCTCTGACAGGTGTGCGGCTCACGCCCAGATCTGCCGTAAGCCCCAGCTCTGTTAAGATCTGACCTCTTTCATATTTTCCGCAAATAATATCACTTTCCAAATGCTCGAACACCTGGTCGGCAAGGGATACTGTTTTATGTTTCATGCCTTGTTCCTCTCTTCCTTAAAGTGCGCCCAGCTCTCTGATCTTTTCATCCAGCTCATGGGGGGTCAGGGTGGTTTGTCTGCCGCCTGCGTACTGGGCGTCGATCCACTCTTTGAGCTTGATTACCAGGGGGGAGCGTTTGTCAAGCGCCCGATCTGCGGGCAAATTATAGTATTCATTGATCCAGTATGCAATGCCCGCAAGGCCCGAGGTCTTGCCGATGAGCACGGCAGGCTTTCTGTTTAAAATCTTTTCGGTATCGAAAATATTGTAGATCTCCTGGTCCTTCATCAGACCGTCGGCGTGAATACCGGCTCTGGTCACATTGAAGCTCTGTCCCACAAAGGGGGTCATGGCAGGAGCGGTATAGCCGATCTCGTTCTTGAAATAATCGGCGATCTCGGTGATCACCGTGGGATCCATACCGTCAAAGGAGCCGCGCAGCGAAGCGTATTCAAAAACCATCGCCTCCAGCGGCACGTTGCCCGTACGCTCGCCAATGCCCAGCAGAGAGCAGTTCACGCCGCAGGCACCGTAGATCCACGCCGCACCCGCATTGGACACCGCTTTATAAAAGTCGTTGTGTCCGTGCCACTCAAGCATCTCGCTGGGCACGTCTGCATAGTGCTGTAAGCCGTAGATGATTCCGGGCACGCTTCGAGGTAAAGCCACCTCGGGATAGGGCACACCGTAGCCCATGGTATCGCAGGCACGGATGCGCACGGGGATACCAGCACGGTCGGAAAGCTTCATCAGTTCATTGACAAAGGGCACCACAAAGCCGTAAAAGTCCGCTCTTGTAATATCCTCCAGATGGCAACGGGGCATGACGCCTGCTTCAAATGCCTCTGCAACGGTGGCAAGATAGTGGTTCATGCACTCCCGTCTGGTCATTTTCATCTTCTTAAAAATATGATAGTCGGAGCAGGACACCAGAATGCCCGTTTCGCGGATCCCCAGATCCTTTACCAGCTTGAAATCCTCCTTGCTGGCTCTGATCCAGGTGGTAATTTCGGGGAAACGCAGACCCAAGTCCTTGCAACGGGCAATGGCTTCCCGATCCTTTTCGCTGTAAACGAAAAATTCTGTCTGACGGATCAATCCATACGGTCCGCCAAGCTTTGACAGCAGCTTGTAAAGCGCCACGATCTGCTCCACCGTGTAAGGCTCCATAGACTGCTGACCGTCTCTAAAGGAGGTGTCGGTGATCCAGATATCCTTGGGCATGCCCAGGGGGACTCTTCTGTGGTTAAACGCCACGCGGGGCACAGAGGTATAGGGATAAATGTCTCTGTACAAATTGGGCTCTGCCACGTCCTGCAATTCATATTTATAGATCTTTTGTTCAAGTAAGTTCGTCGTCTTGGAAATTTCCAGCATCACAATCCGCCTTTCGTCAAGTGTACATCCATTATCACATCAATATGCGTAAAAACCAATAAAAAGAAGAAATGATCCCTTCCCGCTTGATCGGATGCCCCAAATGTATTTGTGTATACAATTATACACGGATACGAGATTTTGTCAAGCCCTTTTTTTACTTTTCAAAAAAATCTTATTTTTCTGAAAAAAGAGCGGTGTTTTTTATAAAAAAGCATCAAAACCTCCCAAAAGCAAAGAGAAAACAGATAGATTTACAAAAAAGCGCTCCGCCTCTTGTGAACAAAATGTGAACTTCTTTACAAAAAAACAAATACTTTTTCATCCTTCTATTGACAAAAAACGCGCTTTGCGATATAATGGAGTGGATAGTTGCCTTGGCAGCCGTTATTTCGTGAATACTGACATAGAGAGGTATCTTATCCATGGATAAAATATTGCGTGATTTATGGACTCAGCAGACCGCCATTCAAGAGCTGTATCGCGATTGCATTGAGCCCGTTTGCAAAAAACATCAGATCAACCCCATTGAATTTGGAATCCTGATCCATCTTCACAAATACCCCACCCTCAACAGAGGTGCCGATATTGTAAAGATGAAGGGACTTTCCAAGTCTTACGTTTCGCTGTCGGTAAAGACCTTAACCAAAAAAGAACTGCTCGTTGGAGAGTATAGAGACGGAGACCGCAAAAATATTTACCTGCGCCTGCTTCCCTTAGCAGAACCCATTATAGCTGACGGCTTAGAAGCCCAGAAGCAATTCTGCCAAACGCTCTATAAAGGCTTTAGCGAAGAGGAGATCAGCCAGCTGTTCTCTTATTACACCCGTGTCAACGAAAACGTGGTAGGACCGCGCGCATCCAAAAAGCAAAGAGCAAAGAGCTGACTGTTTCACTTTTCTATACCCATTGTTTTTCATGCGCACCCTATCCGCACACGCGAGATGGGTGCGCACTTTTGCTTTTCCCTATCTCACTTTCACTATCCGGAGTTCTTTATGAAAAGATTATTGATCCCCATCCTGCTTCTCTTTCTTTTAGTCCTTCCCTGCTGTAGCGCAAAGGAAAGCACCGCCCAGCCGCCGGCATCGGTGCCGGCGGTGTCGGAATCCTCCACCGCTGAAAAATCCTCGCCCGAGCCTGCCCAACCCCAAGTGACGCAGGTCGTGCTGGAGCAAACGGAGCTGACGCTCTCCCAGGGCAAGGGCGTGCTCCTTTCGGCAAAGACGCTCCCCGAGGAAGCCCGCAACAAAAAGCTTACCTACCGATCCGATGATCCCACCGTTGCCCACGTGGCACAGTCGGGAAAGATTACGGCACTTGCCGAGGGCACTACCACCATCACCGTGAGCGCCCCTTCCGGTGTGAGCGCACAGTGCAAAGTTACCGTGACCCCGCGGGAGGAGGATCCCATGGATGCCTTGAATTACAAGGCAGGCGAGAAGATCTGGTATACCTATTACTACGCAGAGGGTCTGCGCCACGGTCAAAACGGCACGCTAGTCTTTTCCGCTAACTTATGGCAGTTAGACTTAGAAGAAAAAACGCCCGAGGACTATAACGCTTACCTGCGCTTTACCTACCTGCCCGCAAACGAGGGCGAGCAGGAGTACGTATTCCCCTCCATCAAGACGACCTTTTTGAAAAACGAATCCGGTCCCGTTGATTTTCTCATTCAAGGAAAGGACGCCGACACCGGCTTCTGCCCCCTTTCGGGTGCCGCCTATAAAATCGAGCTGGCGATCACCAACAAAAACAGCAAGCGCGTGGTGCTGTACGGTACCTACGAGCTGGACGAGACCTCTTCCATTATTGAAAACAATGCCTTCTACCGTCCTACCCCCCTGCCCGGCGTGCCGGTAAAGGACAAGGGACAGTATTACTTAAGCTATGTCATGAGCGAGGGCGGGATCTTGGAGGGTGATGCCAAGCAGCCCCTCTTTCCCAAGGAGCAGGGCACGGCTGTCAGCGTGAAGGCTGCCCCCGGCTACCGCTTTATCCGCTGGAGCGACGGCAGCACCGACACCACCCGCACGGACAGCGTCATTTCAAGAGATAAAGAGATCAGAGCGCTGTTTATAAAGGAAGATCACGAGGATTCCGCTCTTGCCGCCATGTACATCTTCACCGAAACAGGCGAGCCCATCCTCAGTAAGGGCTATAAGAACGCAACCATGATCATTGTGGGCGCAAAGGACCCTCAATACAACATCACCGCTTCCCTGCAGATCAAGGGACGGGGCAATTCCTCCTGGAATGCAGATGCCCCCCAGGATGATTACGACAGCAAAAACTCCTACCGCATCAAATTTAGCGACAAAGAGCATCTTTTGGGCATTGGCGACAGCAAAAACAAGGACTGGGTACTCAATTCCAACAAGTTTGACCTGTCGGGTCTGCGCAATTATCTCATTTGGGAGCTTGCCGACCGCATGGGCACCTTCCCTTACGTGCCCGATTGCACCTGGGTCCAGCTTTACGTCAACAGCGAATACCGCGGCATGTATATGGTCAGCGAGCACGTGGAGGTAGCAAACGACCGTATTGAAATTGATGATACCATCCCGTCCACCGACAAGGGCTATTTCATCGAAGCCGACTTCAGAGGCGACGAGGAAGCCACCCCCTATTTCTACGTGCAGGGCTACGGTAAGAGCTCCAACAACAACGAGCGGGAGTTCGTCATTAAAAGCAACTGCAGTGCAGAGGACGTGACCTACATTTCCCAGTACATCCAAAGCTGTCACGATGCCTTTGTGGAGGGTGATCGGGAAAAGATCGAAGAGCTGGTTGATCTAAGGTCCTTCATTGATATGTACATCGTGGAGGAGCTTTCAAAGGACGTGGATGTGGGTGCCGCCAGCTTCTTTATGCAAAAAGCGCCCGGAGGAAAGCTCTATTTCACCGCACCCTGGGACTACGATTTCGGCTTTGGCACCTTTGACAAGGCAAAGTCAAATGAAGGCATGATCTCCGTGAAGGGTGGCGGCTGCACCTGGTTTTCGAAGCTGCTGGAGCAGCAGTGGTTCAGAGAAGCCGTGCTTGCCCGCATGGCAGAGCTGGACGATGATTTTGAAGCCACCATGAACGCGCTGAGCGCCACCGCCGAGATGCTGGAAGCCGACGCAGACAAAAACGCGCTGTTCTGGAAAATGTACGGTGTGAAATATCACCCCTATGTGGAATCTCAAGTTTCAAGTGAGCTGAACAGCTATGACGAGCACATCGCCTTTTTAAAGAACTGGACCACCCAGCGCTGGCAGATCATGAAGGACTATATCGGTTCCTACGGCAGCGGCGAATAAATATTTTCTCTAAAAGGGTGTCTTGAATGCACAGTGCATTCAAGACACCCTTTTTGGAATCCAAACAACGAGAGATATCCCTCCACCACGCCGCACAAGTGCTTGATTCGCAAGCAAAAATAACTCGCGCGTGCGTGGTCCCCCTCCCTTTAGGCAAGGGAGGCGAGAGTATCCCCCCACCATCGCGCTCGCGCGATGGTCCTCCCACCTTTAGGTAAGGGGGCAAGTATCCCTCCACCACGGCTTCGCCGC
>JAFTMP010000290.1 GCA_017452335.1 Clostridia bacterium | reverse complement strand
GAGCCCCACATCCGCAATGCGTTTTGCCAAACTGTAAAGTTGCTCTTCTGTTTTCTTGTCATAGTATAATTCTATTGCGTATTTCATATGTTATATGTTCTCCATCAAATTATAGTTTAAGGAAAGTGCGCATCGTCTGCCGCTCGGCAATTTACTCCCCGATTGCAAAGTGCGCCTTGATCATCCTTGCCACTTCATCGGGAGGCAGATTGGTATTGTCAATTTTTATATAGTTTTCAAAGGGCAGCTTTTCACCATCATAGGAATTCAGACGATATTTTTGGCTCGTTTCCCTCATTTCCGCTTCGCTCCACAGAAGATTGCGCTTTGATTCCTTGTGAAGCAGACGATTCTCGCTCTTGTTTCGAAGAAGCCGAACATCAAAATCGGCACAAAGCTCAACCACACAGCATTTTGCTTTGTTTGACGAAAACAAGCGGATGAGTCCCATCAGATAGTCTAGTTCCTCCTGCTGATCGAATGGACACATATAGGTGAATATCAGCCCGGGAAGATTTCTTATTGCAAACAATTCAAATACATTCTGACGAATTGCGCGGTTCAGTGTTTGAAATTCCTCCGTCTCATTGGGAGCAAGCAGCTTGCGTGCCAGCTCAATGGACATGTGATTGTGAAAGAGCCGAAGTCCGGTGATTGTGGCAAGCTCCTGTCCAACGGTCATTTTACCAACGGCGTGCGGACCCAGTATGATCACAAATGTTTTTTGCATTGCTCTGCTCCTTTGCTGTAATAGGATTTTATATGCCCATTGTAGCATAAAAAGTGCGTGAGAGCAAGCAAAAAATAAGCAAAAAAATTTAACTGTTAGTTGATATTCATTGACAAAGAAATCTCTGTATGATACAATCAATTTGCATCGGGGAAGACACCCATAATAAAAAACGCAGATGTCAATAAAAAGAGGGGGAGAAACCCATGACAAAAAACGAAGTCAAAGGGACAGAGGGGATGACACCCATAAACCAAAACATTACTGTCGTTGACGAACAAGGAACAATTATTGGCAAGACCTTTGAAAAAAGAGCAAAGGGGCTTGTGAAAAAAGGCAGGGCGCGCTACCTTGATGCGCACACCTTGTGCCTTGTAGCGTGTCCTCAGAATAGAAAAAATTCGGAGGAACAAATGAATAACTTCAATAATAATATAGTGATCGACAAAGAAACAGGCGAAGTGCTGGAGATGGATTTTGCAGAGGTAGATGTTGCGGTGAACGTGGCTGTGGATGCGGCTTTAGCCGAGGCAAGCCAAGCGCTTGATGCTGTGGATGCCGCTTTAGCCGAGGCAAACAAAGCAATGGAAGCCGCTCTTGCAGAAGCAGACGAGGCGATGGCAAAGCCCGCGGAAAAGGAGCCCGAAACGGTGCAGGTCAAGGTCCTGCGCTACGCCAACGGTATGGAAAACTGGTATGGCGAGGTGCAAATTCTGTTAGCGCCCCAGTATGAAAACGGCAGAAACGTGGTGCCTCTTTATTCCACCAAGGTGACCTACACTCTAAAGATCGTGGACTGCTACGATAGGGAGCGCATCATCAAAGCAAAGCCCTCCACGGTGTACGGCGCTGGGATCGTTCGAGGACTATCCTTCGTGCGCTTCACGCCCTGTTTGTTAAAGGGTGAGAACAAATGGGTGCCCGAAAAGGGAGCCTCCTACTGGATATCCTTTGAAGCCATCGGCACTGATGGCAAAAGGTACGTCTCTTCAAACGAGCGGGAAATTTTTTTAAACGTCTTCCCCATGTCCAAGGGCAGTGCGATCGCTGCACCAAGTGCGCAGCAAAGCGTGAAAAGCGCACAAAGCGCGCCCGCAAAGAAAGCACCTGCCGCACCTGTGCACATGGGCGGGCAGAGCGCTGAGGATGTGGAGGAGCTTGTCGAGCAGATCGAGGAGCTGACCGATCAAGTGGATGACTTGGAGTGTCAAGTGAACGATCTGGAAGGGCAGGTGGACGACCTTGAAGGACAGATCAGTGATCTGGAAGCACAGATTGCCGAGATGAAAGAGCAGGGCGCTTCCGCGTCCTCGGGCAGAGAAGAACGAAGAATCGCCCGCGCGGCGGGCAGTGACCGCAAGGCGCTTCACCAAGTGCTGGAGCTGGAACAGCGTCTCTCCGCAGCCTTTACCGAATCCATTGCCGCACTGGCAAAGCCGCAGAGCGCCGAGGAAAATACCGCTTATGTGCAAGCACTTTCCGCTGTGACCGCTGCCTTTGAAGGACAGCTTGAAAAGGTCAGAGCACAGTATGGCTTCCTCTTCACCGCTCCCTTTGGGGACGATGATGAGGAGTGACCCTTAGCTTACATGACAAACACCCGCCCCGAAGCGAAAGCTTCGTGGCGGGTTACTTTATTTATCAGCCTTCCGCAACGCGGAAGGCGCGCTTCCCGTTTCGCCCCCCTGCCTAAAGGGGGGATGTACCGCGTCGAAGCCGTGGTGGGGGGATACAGGCATTTTCAAGGAAGGCAAAATAATGCTTTAAACTGCCGCTATTTCATCAAATCCGCAAGGGTAATACCGTCAAAATAGTCGTTGACCAGCCTATGAAAGCCTGCCCACATGGGAAGGGTTCTGCAATTCTCAGCGCGCTCACACCCGCCGTCCTTACATTCAAGACAGGCAACGGGCGTCAGCTCCCCTTCGGTCAAGCGTAAAATATCACCGATCTTATAGTCCTTGGGGTCCTTGGCAAGACGGTATCCGCCCCCCTTGCCGTGCACACCGATGACATAGCCGTTTTTCACCAGCACCGGCAGGATCTGCTCAATGTATTTTAAAGATAGCCCCTGCCGCTCTGCCACCGCCTTCATGGGCATGTATCCCTCACCCGCCGTTTCGGCAAGCTCGATCATCACCCGCAGGGCGTATCTGCCTCTTGTTGAGATCATCATCGCTTCTTCTCCTTGCTGTGTCTCATACTTCGCACTGACTGTCGCAGTGTCCGCAGGAGGCGCAGTCGGGGAAGAGGGCTTTGTCATAGGCGATGCCCTTTTTGTCGTAGTAGTCCTTCAGCGCCGCCTTGACCGCCTCCTCGGCAAGCACCGAACAGTGAAGCTTGTGGGCAGGAAGCCCGCCCAGCGCCTCCACCACCGCCTTGTTGGTCAGCGTCAGCACCTGCGAAAGGGGCTTTCCCTTGATCATTTCGGTTGCCATAGAGCTGGATGCAATGGCAGAGCCGCACCCGAAGGTCTCGAATTTTACATCCTTTACGGTGTCGTTTTCGATTTTCAAATAGATCTTCATAATATCGCCGCACTTGGCGTTGCCCACCTCGCCCACGCCGTCGGCGTTTTCAATGACCCCCACGTTTCGCGGATTGCGGAAGTGATCCATTACGATTTCGCTGTATAATGCCATACACACACCTCTTTTCACTTCAAAATGAATTCTTTCTTGCCGTTTACCAGATCCCGCCAGATGGGGGAGATGCTTCTTAAATATTCTACGGTGTCCTTTACTGCCCCGATGGTGTAGTCCACCTCTTCCTCGGTGTTTTCGTCGGATAGTGACAAGCGAAGCGACCCGTGGGCAACGTCGTGCACCCTGCCGATGCTCAACAGCACGTGGCTGGGATCAAGAGACCCGGAGGTGCAGGCTGAGCCCGAGGAGGCGCAGATGCCTTTGTCGTCCAGCAAAAGCAGAAGGGATTCGCCTTCAATGCCCTCAAAGCAGAAGCTGACATTGGAGGGAAGACGCTTTGTTCTATCGCCGTTTAAGGCACTGTGGGGAATAGTCGAAAGTCCGTCAATGAGACGGTTTCTGAGGGTAGTCAGTGTTTTTGCGCGCTCATCAAGGGCTGCGCACGCCTCTTCAAGGGCTTTTGCCATGCCCATAATGGCAGGTAGGTTTTCGGTGCCCGCGCGCTTGCCCCGCTCCTGCGCGCCCCCTTCAATGAGGGTGGATAGGGGAATGCCTTTTCTGACGTAAAGGGCACCCACGCCCTTGGGTCCGTGGAACTTGTGCGCCGAAAGGGAGAGCATGTCTATGTTTTGTTCTTTCACATCAATGTGCAAATGTCCTACTGCCTGTACCGCATCGGTGTGGAAGAGCACCCCTTTTTCACGGCAGACAGCACCGATCTCCTTGATG
>JAFTMP010000289.1 GCA_017452335.1 Clostridia bacterium | reverse complement strand
GTGTGTTTGGGCTATTTGGTCCCGAAACACTTTATGCGCCCATGGCATTTGTCTTTACGGCGGTAGTGGGCTTTATCTTCTTTGTTCATTTAAAGAGTTTTCTCAAAATCAAGGGCTGGTCACAAACCACAGGAGCGTAGTTTATTGTGATACCACACCTTTTGAAGTCATGCAGCGTGATTTGTGCTGACAAAGCCGTGCAGTAGGAAGGACGATGCAAAAAAATCCTGTTTTTTTTAAAAAACTGAAACCGTTTGCGTGTTTTTTCAAACTTTATAGTTGAAGGACAAAAGTGTTTTTTGAAAAACGGAGGTAACAACATGAAAAACATAAAAAAGCGGGCAAGCACAGGAAATGGATGGGTTAGTGGCTCTTTTAGAGTGAAAAGAATAATCTTGGTTTTGGCGGTTTTTTTGAGTGTTAGTATACCTCTTAGTTCTTGTTATGATAAGTATGCAGGGAAACGACCACTCGAATATCCCAATACGCGTTGGGAATCCCAAGATCCGTATGTATGGTTCGAAATTGCTGAAGATGGAAACGAACCGTGTTTTGGACAGGTGCAACTTCCAGACGGAACGATTTGTGAGGTACAGATAAGCTTTGATTTTACGAACGGAATAGATTTCCACGTATATGATGAGAATACTAAAAAAATGCTGTACTATCACGGAGGAACAACCGAGTTTGGTAATCCGGAATTTACAGTAATGTTGGAGGACGGCACGCTCTTTTCGGAAGAGTATGATACGATCACCTTTGTTCGAACAGATAGGTGATTGTCAAATTCGGGTGTACAGATTGATTGTCAGTAGAAGAGCGGGAGGGAACACATGATTTTTTCTTATGAGACTTATTGGATCAACACGCTTTTTATCCCCATTGCCGTGCTTGTCTTCATGCTCGTCTTGCTGGTGATTGCTTCTTGCACTTTTCTTAGAAAGATTATGAAAAAGCGGCAAACAACCACGGATATTTTCAAGATCCTTCTTTGTTTGATCGTGGTTATTTTTTGCAGTATTCCGCAAATTCAAGCTCTTGCAAATGGGGGCGCGCTGTTGTTTGGCGAAAAGGAAGAGGACGCCCTTGTGTGCACAGGCGTGATTCAAAGCGTCTGCGAGCCCAGTGAGCGTTTTTCGGACTTCAAGTCAAATCATCGGTACGGTGCAGATCTTGTGATTGAAAACCGGCAATACTTTGCAGTTTCCTGTGAGGGCTTTGAGGAAGGGGACTGTGTGGAAATACGCTATTTGCCAAACAGCCGCTTTGTGTTGGGCATTGTTGCGGCGGAAGAAAAGGGAGAACAGCAATGAGCAGAAAACGGGTATTTCAATCTCTGCAAGCGACGATTTATCATGGCGCACTGTGTCGTGACTGTTTTTGTTGATTAAAAGGAGGGGCTTTTGATGAAAAAGATGATGAAAGCGGTGATCTGCGGGGCGTTGGTGCTATGGTTTACCCTCACTCTTTGTGCCTGCGGCGAAAAAGGGTCGTACGAATTTTGGCAGGTTGACAGTCAAATTGAAAGCATTGAGATCGTGGATATATATGGACCAATCAACGAACCGTTGCAGTACGATGTGCTTGTTACTATTAAAAACCATGAGTCTTTTCTTAAAAAATTTTACAAGATCTCCTTTGGTACATATATAATCGGTGATTCTACTACAGCTTATGGTGTTTGCATACGGGTTCAATATAAGAACGGGGATTGCGAATACATCAATGATCACGCGCAAAATCGCTTTTTTAGTGAAATGCCTAACAACCGATATTACGGTAGAAGATATTGCGATCAAGAAGAATTTCTTGCCCTGCTCACCTACTTTGGCTACGTGGGATAGGAGGAAAGTTTGAAAGATGAATCTTTCAAACGCGTTTTGTGGCTTTCGCCACCGAATCGGCGGCGATTCTGCTTCGCAGAACCAGCCCCAATTCCGCAAGAAAGGAAGCTTTCGCGTTGCGAAAGCGACGGTTATAATTATGACAAAAAAAGGAAGATTGATCTTTTTTGGTGTGCTGGCGCTCATTGTTTTGTTCCCGGTTTTCTTGTACGCTTTAATGGAGTACAGTTCCAATGCCGCAGACCGTACCGATGATTGTTTGGATGATTTTTTAAAGGCTGTGGAAAAACAGGACTACCAAGCGGCGCAAGAGCTCTTACATGGGCAGTCTGCAGAGGAGCAAGAACAAAAGCAAGCCCTTTCAAAGGCGTTTGAGTACATTGAAGGAGACTGCAAAAGCAGTAAAAAAGTGGATTTTTACAGTATCTACAGTATGAGCCGATATGATGGTGAGGCGCAATTTGCCACTTATGAGGTGAAAACGGAAGAGGATCGCTATTATATTTCTATTGGCGTTTATGTGTCGCACAAAAAGGTGAAAGGCATTACCTCTCTTTACCTGATCCGCGCAGATGAGTGGGATGCCCTGTATCCCGATCATCCCTATAAGGGCGACTATATGCGGGCGCCCGGCGTTTACGTGGGGGTCTTGCCCTCTTGAGGGGACATTTTAATCTGTTTATTTGGAGGCTATATGAAAAAACTAATCGCACTGGGCTTGGCACTGCTGTGTATCCTTACCTCTTGCGGCGGGAGTTTGTCTTATTTCATTTCATCCGAAGACCTTGCGCAAAAAAGCATGGGTTCGCTTTTGGATGCCCTTGAAGAAGGAAATCAGAAAAAAGTCCAAAGAATGTTTGCAAAGACTGCGGTACGAAAAGCGGAAAACTTTGAAAAGCAATTAGAGGATCTCTTTGATTTTTTCAAAGGAGACATCGAGCATTGGGAGATCTCCGGCGGTGTAGTAGATTATAGATCGTCCAATTTTGGACATGATTTTAGAGAAATAGAAGGCAAGTGCACAGTAACGACCGAAAACAGCAACTATACAATCGTGTTTCGAGAACGTGTAAGAGATAATGTAAGATGGGGGAATGTAGGAATACATTCACTGCGCGTATACCACACCGAAGATGAAGAGATATACTTTCCTCGTGTAAACGGATCTGCAAGAGATTGGAGCTTATTGCAGATTCCCGGTATTTTCACGCCGCAAGAATAAAGGAAAGCATCAAGGAGGAACGCATGAAAAAATATGATCTGTTGGGCACGGTGTTGCTGCTTTTGGAAGTTGCGTGGCTTTATGTGCTTTTGATTGTGAATAATTGGGTCGGAAAGGGCGATGTACTGGGCGTGGGCGGCATGTTTTTGCATTCCTGGGTGGCGTGGCTGCTGTTGCCCCTGCCTATAGCCGTGGGGGTGCTGTCCCTTGCTTTCATTAAAAAAAGAAAAAGCGCCTCGCTTTTTAAGGTGACGGGCGTGGTGGCGCTGATCGTTGCGGGAGTTATGCTCTTTTACGGTTCCTTTTTTATCAAATACCGAAACGATTATGTAATTGACTATGAGGTCATGAAAGAAGTTTCCCAAACAACAGGGGTGACTTTTCCCGAGAAGGGTGAAGCATGCAAAGCGTTTTTGGAGGATGGATATGAGATCGAGGGTGCGTTTGCGGAAGGAGAGGAGCTGGAAGCATTTGTTTTGCTGATGAAGCACGATGACCGCTTTACCAAAAAGCTTTCCCCGGGTCTTTTGCATCTGGTGCCCAATGTGATCGCTTTTGATATGCACGATTATTTCTTGGTATACGATCTTTCTGCGGGCGAGGCGGTGAAGGATGCTTCTGCGATGGCGGAAGGGAAGGACGTGATCGTTTTTGGGTATAATGAAGAGAAGCACACCTTCCTTGTTCGGGCGTTTCAAGTGGGC
>JAFTMP010000288.1 GCA_017452335.1 Clostridia bacterium | reverse complement strand
TTGCTGTGTAACTTTCGGAATTGTATTGGTTTTGAAAAAGAGAAAACGAAAAGTTTAATTCCTTTTCAAGACGAAGAAAAATCCCCGCCCGATTTTCGGGCGGGGATGCATTTACTTGTAAAAATCAAAGCCCTCAAAAATCACGGCGCTGCCCTTGTTTATTTCTGCAAGGGCGGCGTTTTTGTTTTTCACCGTCCAAAAAAACAGGGGTGTGCCCGCCGCTTTTGCGGCGCGCAGGGGCAGGCTTTTTTGATCCTCCAACCGATACGCCACGAAATCGGGCTTGGTGAAGGCGTTTAAGAGCATGGGGCTAAGAAGCAGGCGCAGATGCAGGGGCATCCTCTTTTCCTTCATAAAATTACAGCAGAGCTGTCCCCGTATCACCCGGGGCGCTTGCTTTTTTAGTGCCAACAGTACTCTTGGGTCAAAGGATTCAATGCAGTAAGCGCCCTTATAGCCCTCCAGCGCTTCAAGCGTGCGCTTTACCAATATTTTGCCGTTGTTGCCGTCGTTTTTTAGTTCAATGAGCAGCGGGACGCTTCCGTTTACCGCCTGCAGGACCTCTTCAAAGCAGGGAATTGGCGAGCCGTCTGAAAGTGGGTGGCGGCGAAGCGCCTCAAGGGTGGTATCGTTGACCTTTAAATCCACCCCGCAGGTGCGGGTAAGGGTGTCGTCGTGCACCACGGCAAGCGCGCCGTCTGCGGTCAAATGCAGGTCAAATTCAATGCCATACTCTTTTTCTGCCGCTTTTTTTATGGCGGCAAGGGAATTTTCGGGAAGGGTATCGTCATGCAGTCCCCTGTGGGCATAGCGGGTCTTTAGAAGGAGCGCCATGTCAGACTGCTTTTTCCTGTGGCAGGACGCCATGCAAAGAAGCACCAACAGAAGGAGCAAAATGAAGGACAAAAGCCCTAAAAGAATGTATAAAACGATCATTTCAGTCTCCCACATCCATTTGTTCAAGGACCGATTTTTTAGAGACGGGCTTGCTGTCTCCGTGCTTTACAAAGAGCATGGTGAGGAAGGACAGCGCCACAAAGAGCGCGGAATAGGGGAAGAGGGTGCGCATATTCAGATCCATCAGCGCGCCCGACAGCACGGGCGTCAGCGTTTGTGCCGCCATGGATGCGGTGTAATAGTAGCCCGTGTATTTGCCCACGTTTCCGCCTGTGGCAAGCTCCACCACCATGGGGAAGGAGTTGACGTTGATCATGCCCCAGCCAAGCCCTGCAATGATGAAGCAGGCAATGGGCAGGAAAGCGGGTGTCTGCTTGCCCACAAACGCCATGACCGCCATGGCAGAGCCTAACATCCCCACGCCGATGAGGATGGATTTTTTGCGTCCGATCTTAGAAGCGATCATGCCTGCGGGCAGGAAGGAGGCAAGGCCTGCGATCTGCGCCACCAGCATGGCGGAGTTGAAGTCCATATTCAGCTCGGGTGCGGCGTAGACTGAAAATTTGGTGGTAACGGCATTAAAGCCCATGTACCAAAGCGCCACCGATGCAAGAAGCAGAATGAGCGAGCGCTTTTCGCCCTTGGAAAGCGCGCGGGTGCCTTCGGCAGGTTCTTCTTCGCCTCCGTCTTCAAGAAGACGGTTCTGCTCCTCTGCCTCCCTTGCCCAGCGGGGCTCCTTGACAGTGAGCAGGAACACCAGCAGGGCGATGAGCATCACCCCTGCCAGGGCGGCAAAGTAGCCGCCGTAGGTCCTGATGGCATTTTCAGCCTTGCCCGTGCCGAAGAGCATGCCGATGCCGATAAGAGACACGGTACCGCAGGCGCCCAGCAGATTGATGACGGCGTTCCCCTTGGAACGAAGGGGCTTGGGGGTGACGTCGGGCATCAGTGCCACGGCAGGCGAGCGGAAAATACCCATGGCAAGCAGAACGAAAAAGAGGGTAAGCACGAAAAAGATCAGCGGTGCGGGGTGGCTTTTGGTGTGCTCCTTGGCGTAAGCACTGCGGGCGGCAACTACATAGGTGGTGTAGTCCTGCGCCTCGGGGTCGTCTAAAGCAAGAAAGGCTTCCTTTTCAATAAAGGAGGAAAGGGCGCCCTTTTCACCCTCCACGCGAATCTCGGGGTCTGCCTCATAAAGGGTTTCAAGCGCCGTGGGATTGCGGGGGTCTACTGCCTCAAGGCTACTGCTTTGCACGCCGTCGGCAAAAATGATGCCCACAATGGCAAGGCAAGACAGAAGCGTGCCGATGAGGATGAAGGGGGTGCGTTTTCCTCTTTTGGATTTGCATTTGTCGGAAAGTGCCCCGAAAAAGGGGAGCAGGAAGAGGGCAAGGATGTTGTCAAGCGCCATGATAACGCCCGACAGCCAATGTGCCATGCCAAACTTTTCGGTAAGGATCTTGGGCACGATGGTGTCATAAGCCTGCCAAAATGCCATGATGAGGAAAAAGGCAAGACCCACAAGGACCGTTTTTTTAACATTGAGCTTTAAAGGTGCACTGTTCATAGGAGAATCCTTTCATCTTATTTAAACAATGCGCCGCCCCGCAAGGATGGGCTTCGGGGCGGCGTCAAAGAGTCGATCAGCTGTGGGCGGGTGCTTGGTCCTCTATAGGCTCGTCCAGCGGAACCAGCAGCTTTTTATAGGTGCGCACGAACATGAGAATACTGATGATCAGCGCCACGAATTCTGCAATGGGGTATGCGGCAAAGATGGCAATTAACCCCAGTGTCTTTGCGAAAATAAAAGACAAGGGCAGGATCACCACGATCTGGCGGATCAGTGAGATGATAAGGCTGGGCGTGCCCCGTCCCAGTGCCTGCAGGCAGGAGATGGTGATGATACAAACCCCTGCAAATAGGAAGCACAGGCTGATGAGGCGCATGGCGGGCTCGCCGTATTTTAACACCGCCTGGGTCTCGGTGATCATGGCGTCTTCAAACACCTCTTCGCTCTCTTCCCCTTCGGAAGAGCCGGGGACGGTGATGGTTGTTTCTGACTCTGCCTGGGCATCCTCTTGATAGAAGACCTTTAAGAGCGTTCCCGACATAGTCTGGAATACTGCAAGACCGATGAGCATGTAAATAACGGCGGCACACACTGTGATCTTTACCGTTTTCATGATGCGCTTCTTGGAGCGCATGCCGTAGTTGTAAGCAATAATGGGGATCATACCGTTGTTCATGCCGAAAATGGGCATGAATACAAAGGACTGCAAACGGAAATATACGCCGTAGATAGACACGCCCACCAGGCGCTCTGCCGCCAGCTTTGCGGCTGTGGCGGCGGACATGCCCTCATTCATGTAGGTCACCTGCTCGCCGATGGTGAGGATCTTGTTGATCGCCATAGTGAGGAAGGAACCCACTGCCGCCATAAAGATGGAGGGAAGACCCACGGCGTAGATCTTTTTGATGATGTCAAGATCGGGCTTGAAGCCCTTGAAGGAGAGGCTGATCTCCTTGTTGTATTTCAAGTTTAAGAACAGACCCAGTCCTGCGGCGGCAAACTGTCCGAGCACCGTGGCAATTGCGGCACCCATGGCACCCATGCCAAGACCGAAGGGCAGGGTGATGCCGAAGATCTTGTCGCCTGCGCTTAAAATGAAAATGGGGTCTAAAATGATGTTGACAATGGCGCCAAGTCCCTGGGTAAACATGGAAAGCTTGGCTTTGCCCGTTGCTTGAAGCAGACGCTCAAAGGTCACCTCAAAAAAGATACCGGAGGAGGCGATGGTCACTACCGACAGATACTCCACACCCATGTTGAAGGCAGGCGTGCCGGGTACGGCGTCGGTCAGATAGGTGAAATAGGCTCTCGTACCCAAAAGACCAAGCACGATGAAGAGAATGTTGGTAAGCAAAATCACAAACAGACCGTTGGTTGCCGCTTTGTTTGCTTTATCGGGGCGGCGCTCGCCAAGGGCTCTGGAAAGATAGCTGTTAATACCCACGCCCGTGCCTGTGGCAAAGGCGATCATCAGGTTTTGAATGGGGAAGGCAAGAGACAGGGCAGTTACGCCGGCACTGTCATAGCCTGCCACTACTAAGCTGTCGTACACATTGTAAAGTGCCTGCACCAGCATGGAGATCACCATGGGGAAAGCCATGGTAAAGAGCAGTTTTCCTTCGGGCATGGTGCCCATGATGTTTTCTTTTGGATTTGTTTGCGGTTTCGTCATTACAAATAATTTCTCCCGGCGGGAGTCTCCTTTCCTCATTCCTTATAAAACTATTCCAATCAGAATTATCATAACAGATTTTTCGCCTTTTTTGCAAGGGGTATTATAAAAAACTTCCGAAGGGCAGCTTTCAAGAAGACGGTTGCAAAATGTAATTTCAAAAAATCTTGACAAGAGGGGGATTTTGTGATATAATCACTTATATATATCCTGTTTTAAGATGGAGGAGATATGGCAAGAAGCATGACTGCCTTTGGCAGGGCAAGCGGTGTGGTGAACGGAAAGGAAATTCTCGTGGAGATCCGTTCGGTGAACAACCGCTATCTTGATACGAATGTGAAGATATCCCGTGCGTACAGTGCACTGGAGGAGCGGGCAAAGGCATACCTTTCGGGACACGGCGTGTCCAGAGGGAAGGTAGATTTGACGATTTCGGTGAACGTTTTGGAAAACAAAACGGGGCAGGTGGTGCTTGACCGTGCCTATGCGGAAAGCTATATCGCGGCACTGCGTCAGCTTCAGCAGGAATTTGATCTTTATGATGACATCAGCACCATGCGGGTGGCGTCCAACAGAGACCTGTTTGTGTTCTCCCACGGCGAAGAGGACGAGGAGCAGGCTTGGCAGGACATCGTCACGGTGTTTGAGCCCGCCCTTGCCATGTTTATCGAGCGGCGCAAGAGCGAGGGTGAAAACTTAACAAAGGATCTGCTGGCAAAGAAGGCAGAGCTTATGGAGCTTACTGCCAAGGTGGAAGCACAGGCGGCGGGCTATACCGAGGCGTACCGCAACAAGCTGGAAACCAGACTGAGAAACGTCCTGCAGGATCAGAAGATCGTGCTGGACGAGAGCAGGATCCTCACCGAGTGTGCCATTTTTGCAGACAAAACGGCTGTGGATGAAGAGCTGGTGCGTTTGCGCTCTCATTTTAAGGCGTATGACGAGATCTTTGAAAGCGACGAGCCCATCGGCAGGAAGTTAGACTTTTTACTGCAGGAAATGAACCGAGAGACCAATACCATCGGCAGTAAGTGCTCCGATGCCCAAACGGCGGCAACAGTGGTGGAGATGAAGTGTCTGCTTGAAAAGATCAGAGAGCAGATCCAGAACTTAGAATAAGTCTTTTTCAAGAGGACAAGATAACGATGAGATTTGTAAGCGTGGGTGCAAACAGCGTGGTGGCGGCAGAGCGTATCGTCTCGGCGGCGGCACCCGACAGTGCACCGCTGAAGAGACTGGTTCAGGAAGCCAAGGAAGAGGGCAGTGCCATTGATTTAACCCAAGGCAAGAAGTGCCGTTCGGTACTGATACTGGATAACGGTATGGTGGTGCTTTGTGCGCTGGAAATGGATGCGCTGACCCAAAGGTTAGTGAAAGAGGAGGATGCCGTATGAGTGAGAGAAGCGAAAAAGGACTTTTGGTAATTATTTCGGGTCCCGCCGGAAGCGGAAAGGGCACCGTGGTGGGCAAGATCTTGTCGTCTTACCCGCAGGAGTTTTGCCTGTCTGTTTCGGCTACCACAAGAGCGCCCAGAGTGGGTGAGGAGCACGGTGTGCACTATTACTTCATAGACAAGGAGTCGTTTGAAGAGCGCATCGAAGAGGGACGTATGCTTGAGTACGCTTCTTACTGCGGAAACTACTACGGCACGCCTGCGGAATACGTGGAAAAGAAGTTAGACGAGGGCAAGAACGTGATCTTGGAAATTGAGGTGCAGGGTGCACTGAAGATCAAGGAAAAACTGCCCGAAACGGTGCTGGTGATGATCACGCCCCCCGATTATGCAACGCTGGAGGCGCGCCTGCGGGGCAGAGGCACCAATACCGAGGAGGACATCCTCAATCGGCTTCAAAGAGCCAAGGAGGAGTTAGAGCTCATCGGGCATTACGATTATGCCGTGATCAACGACGACGGAAAAGCAGAGCAGGCGGCAGAACAGATCTGCAGGATCTGCGAGAGCGAAAAAAGGCGGGTACGCCGTCAGCCCGATTTTGTAAAGCGCTTCTTTTCCTAAAGAAGCAACCATCAAGCAATACTATTGAAACTTACATGGAAGAAAGAGAGAATAAATATGATCTATCCTACCCTTGACCAACTGAGTAAAGAAGGAAAATACGACCGTTACACCGTGACCATTGCCGCCGCAAAGGGCGCTCGAATGGTGACGGAGGAATATGTGGCAGAAAGAGAACGTGCAGAGCAGATGGTTTCCCGCAAGGAGACCGACAAGAGCCTGTGCGCCCTCATCGAGCCCGAGCTGCGCGATGAAAAGGCGGTACGCACCGCAGTGCACCGCATGTATAGGGGCGAGTTTGTGATCGGACCCAAGCCCGAAAAGGCTGAGGGCGAAGAGGATGCTTGCCTGCAAGAGGGCAGTGAGCAGCCTTTGGAAGAGCAGGAACCCGCCGCTGAAGAAACTGAGGCGTAAGCTGTTTCAAGATCAAACGGGCTCCGTTTGAAGAGAATCAAGAGCAATCCCGGGGCCGTTGCCCGCGGCAGATCGCCGCGGCAACGGACTTTTTGCCGTTTAGGCAAGCGATCAATGAAAAAGGAGGGGCATGATGGGCTTACAACCAAATAAAGCGGGTGTGTATCTTCTGGATGCCCCGCCCAGCGTTGACCGCTGTTTTGACTATTTTGTTCCCGCGGAACTGCGGGAAGGACTTGTTGAGGGGAACTTCGTGCTGGTGCCCTTCGGCAAGGGAAACCGCCCCATGACGGGGGTGGTCTTCCATCTGTCCTTTGAAGAAGAGGCAAGCGCCCTAAAAAGCATCAAGCAGATCTTTGATACCGAGGGTTTGGTGCTCAGCGAAGAAATGCGCGCGCTGGCACTGTTCATGAAGGAGCATACCTTTTGCACGGTGGGCGATGCAGTCAGAGCCATTTTGCCCGTGGGGATGTTTAAGGGGCTGGGCGTTTATTATACCGCCAACGACTACCCCACCGAAACTCTGAATGACAACGCAAAGCTTTTGTACGCTTTGATTGCAGGTGCCAAAAAAGGGCAGGAGCTCGGCCCACGGGAAATCCAAAGCCAATTTTCCGCGGAGGGGGAGACTCTTCTTCATTCTCTCATAGAGCTGGGGGCGGTTGAAAAATGCTATCGCTCAAGGGACCTGGCAGGCAGGGTGTACGAGACCTTTTATGCTGTCAGTGCTTTGGAGCACAGTCTGCCCAAGGGCAAGAAGCAGCTGCAGATCTATGAATACCTGCAGGGGCGGGGGGCGGTGAGTGCCAAAGAGCTAAACGAGCGCTTCGGCGCCTGCTCGGCACAGCTAAAAAGTCTTGTGGAAAAGGGACAAGTCGTTTCCCACAAGCAGGAATACTATAGAAGCGTTTGCGAGATCCCCCAAAATGCGCCCGATGAAAATATTTTAACAAAGGAACAGCAGACGGCAAAGGATACCATCTGCGCGCTGTGCGACAGCGGCGAAGCCAAGGCGGCATTGCTTTACGGGGTGACGGGAAGCGGAAAGACCCGCGTCATGAAGGCGGTGATCGACCATGTGCTCTCAAAAGGGCAGGGGGTCATCGTGCTGGTGCCCGAAATTTCCTTAACGCCTCAAACGGTGGGGCTGTTCACCTCCTTTTTTGGAGAGCAGGTGGCGATCTTACATTCGGGCTTGTCGGCAGGACAGCGCTTTGATCAGTGGATGCGTATTCGGGACGGCGTTGCAAAAATTTGCATCGGCACCCGCTCTGCAGTGTTTGCCCCCTTTGAAAACTTGGGGCTCATCATTATTGACGAGGAGCAGGAGCATACCTACAAATCGGATATGTCTCCCCGCTATCATGCAAGAGATATTGCCCGCTTCCGCTGTGCCAAGCAGAATGCGGTGATGTTGCTCTCTTCCGCCACTCCCTCCATTGAAAGCTTTTATAAAGCAAAGGAAGGGATCTATACCCTTTGTACCTTGAAGGAGCGCTATGCGGGTGCGGTACTGCCCAAAGCCATTATTTGCGATATGCGCACAGAGCAAACGGAAGCGCGTGCGCCGCTTGGACAGCTTTTGTGCGACGAGCTGGCGCAAAACTTGAAAAACGACGAGCAAAGTATTTTATTTGTAAACAGAAGAGGCTATAACCATTTTGCTTCCTGCGCTCTTTGCGGTGAAACGGTGAGCTGTCCGCACTGCTCGGTGAGCTTGACTTACCATGCCTACGGACGCTACAAGCCCGAGGAAAACACCGCCGCCGAGCGTGCCAAGCACGGATATCTCACCTGTCATTACTGCGGTTACAGACAGCCCGTGCCCACGGCGTGCCCCTCCTGCCACAGCGCCATGCTGCAGTTTATGGGGTGCGGAACGCAGATGGTGGAAAACGAGCTGGCGTCTCTTTTTGAAAACACCCCGCTTTTGCGTTTAGACTCCGATACCACGGGCAGTAAAGATGCTTTTGATACCAAGCTGGACGCCTTCCGAAAGGGAGAAGCGCAGATCATGTTGGGCACGCAAATGGTGACCAAGGGGCATGATTTCCCCGATGTGACGCTGGTGGGGGTGGTGCTTGCAGACAGCGGGCTGTATTTAGATGACTATCGGGCATCAGAGCACACCTTTTCGCTGATCACCCAGGTCATCGGCAGAGCGGGCAGAGGAAAAAGACCGGGCAGAGCCGTGATCCAGACCTTTAACCCCGACCATCCCGCTATTGTTCTTGCGGCAAGGCAGGATTACGATACCTTTTATGAAAACGAGATCAAGCTGAGAAAAGCACTGGTCTTCCCGCCCTTCTGCGATATTTTGCTCCTCACCCTTTCTTCAAGTGAGGAGGGAGAGCTGCAACGGGCAGTGATGGCGCTTGATCGCAAGATCCGTCAGTATCAAGCAGGAGAGTATAAGAGCCTGCCCTTGACCCTCTTTGGTCCCTTTGAAGCCCCCCTTTATCGGGTGAAGGATACCTACCGCATGCGCTTTGTCATCAAGAGTAAAAACTGCAAGGCACTGCGCGCAATGATCAAACAGCTCATGGCGGAGTTTTCCGCAGATTATAAACAAAAAGTATTGCTCAGCGGGGATCTGAATCCCTCCTCGCTGTAAACGAAACGTGATAGAAAGAAGGAACGAACATGGCAATTCTTCAGATTATTGACGATACCAACGAAACCCTGCGCAAAAAGTGCAGAGAGGTCAGCGAGATTACCCCCAGAATTTTAACGCTCCTTGACGACATGGCAGATACCCTGCATAAGGCAAACGGCGCGGGACTTGCCGCACCCCAGGTGGGGGTACTGCGTCGGGTGGTGCTGGTGGAAACCGAGCCGGGACAGCTTTATGAGCTGATCAACCCTAAGATCGTGGAAAGCGAGGGAGAGCAGTGCGAGGTGGAAGGATGCCTTTCTCTGCCCGGACAGTGGGGCTATACCAAGCGCCCCATGAAGGTGACCGTGGAAGCGCTGAATCGCAAGGGTGAAACAGTGCGCTATACCGGCGAGGGGCTTCTTGCAAGAGCATTTTGCCACGAGCTGGATCACCTGGACGGGGTGCTCTTTAAGGATAATTCTCCCCACATGCTCACAAGAGAGGAAATTGAGGAATATTTTTCCGAATAAAGGGTAGTTTTGATATCGAGTTAAAAAGGCAGGTATACAATGAGAGTAGTATTTATGGGAACGCCCGATTTTGCGGCGATAAGCTTAAGACGTCTTTGCAGGGAAGAAGGCTTGCAGATCAGCGTGGTCACCCAGCCCGATAAGCCCCAGGGCAGACACATGACCTTAACACCCTCGGCGGTGAAAAAGGCGGCAATAGAGCTGGGCTTGCCCGTTTATCAGCCCGAAACGCTGAAAAATGAGGCGTTTTTAGAGACTTTGAAAGAGCTTGATCCCGAGATCATTTTGGTGGTTGCTTACGGGAAAATTCTGCCCCCCTATATTTTAAACTATCCAAAACTGGGTTGTATCAACCTGCACGGCTCGCTTCTCCCTCTTTACAGAGGTGCCGCGCCCATGCAGAGAATGGTGATCGACGGGCAAAAGACCATTGGTGTGACCACCATGTATATGGGCGAGGGGCTGGACACCGGCGATATGCTTGAAAAATGGGAAACGCCCCTTTTTGATGATGCCGATTTTGAATGGGTGCACGACACCCTTGCCGAAAACGGCGCAGAGCTGCTGGTAAGCACCCTTCATAAGGCAGAAACGGGTGCGCTTTGCCCCATCCCCCAGGATGATGAGAGGGCAACCTATGCGGCAAAGATCTTAAAGGAAGATTGTCTACTGCATTTTGAGGAAAGCGCAAGGCAGGTGCACAACCGCATCAGAGGTCTTTCCCCCATCCCCCTGGCATTTACCATGCACAGAGGAAAGAATTTAAAGATCATTAAGAGCGCCATCGTGAAGGAGGTCGGGTGCGCGGCGCATCCGGGCACGGTGCTTGCCTGCAAAAATGACGGCGTATATATTGCCTGCGGTGCGGGCATTTTAAGAATAGAGATGCTTCGTCCCGAAGGAAAAAAAGCCATGCCTGCTGCAGATTTTGCAAGAGGCAGAGGCGTTCTTGAAGGAGAAGTGCTCGGCTAAAGCGCTTTTGCCTGCGGGCAAGAGAAAGGAAGGGTATCACAATGTTTTGGTATGATCCCACACTGATTATTTTACTTCCCGGACTGCTTTTGGGCTTGATTGCCCAAGCAATGATGCAGTCCACCTATTCCAAATATGCAAAGATCAGAAGCGCCTCGGGCTTGACGGGCTACTTAGCCGCCCGCAAAATTCTTGACGGTGCTGGGCTTTATCATGTGCAGATCGAGATGATCGGCGGGGAGCTTTCTGACCATTTTGACCCCCGTGCCAATGTGTTAAGGCTGTCGAAGGCAGTTTATGAGAGCAATTCCGTGGCGGCGATCGGCGTTGCCGCCCACGAATGCGGACACGCCATTCAGTATGCCGAAAGCTATGCCCCCATGAAGCTGCGGGGGGCACTGGTGAAGACCACCAATTTCAGCTCCACCTTTTCCATCCTCATCGTGCTGGTGGGTATGCTCTTTGCCATTCCCGAAATTGCCTATATCGGTATCGGCTTCTTTTTGGTGGTGGTATTTTTCCAGCTTGTCACACTGCCTGTGGAGTTTAACGCCAGTTCCCGTGCCGTTGCGGTCTTAAAGGGCGGTATTTTGGATGAAGAGGAGCTGCAGGGCGTGAAAAAGGTACTCACTGCCGCGGCAATGACCTATGTGGCGGCGTTTGTGAATGCTCTCTTTCAGCTTCTTCGCCTGCTTGCCATCGTTTCGGGCGGCGAGAGAGGACGCAGAAGATGACGGCAAGAGAAGCGGCGCTCAAGTCCCTTTGCCGCATTGAAAAGGAAGGACGCTATTCCAATTTGGAGGCGGATCTGATCTTAAAGGGCGGGGAGCTATCCGAAAAGGATCGGGCGCTGTACACAAGACTGGTCTACGGCACCATCGAGCGCAAGATCACCTTAGATTATCTGCTTTCGGGTCTTACCGAAAAGCCCTTTGAAAAGACCGATCCCGGGGTGAAAAATCTCTTAAGACTTTCCGCTTATCAGATCTTATATGCTGACCGCATCCCCGATTCGGCGGCGGTCAATGAAGGGGTGGAGCTATGCAAGCGCTATTATAAGGGGGCACACGCCTTTGTAAACGCTCTGCTTCGCCGCTTGACAAGAGAAAAACAGGCGCTTTCCTTTCCCGATAAGAGCAAGGATCCTGTTTTATACTTATCGGTGTTTTACAGCGTTTCGCCCTCCATTTGTGCCCTGTTTTTGGAGCAATACGGGCTTGCGCGCTGTGAAACCCTTTTTGAAGCCATGAATAAGACCCCTGCCACCACCCTGCGCATCAATACCGTGAAGAGCACGGTGGAGGATTTTTTGGCAGGACTGCAGGCGCGAGGAATTGACTACGCCCCTTGCGCCCTTGCGCCTTATGGGGTGCGGGTAAATGCCCCTGTATCAAAGCTTACGGAGCTTGAAGAAGGTCTTTGCTTCGTGCAGGACGAAGCCTCTCAGCTTTGCGTGCAGGCTTTGCAGGCAAAGCCGGGGATGACGGTGATCGACTGCTGTGCCTGCCCCGGCGGCAAGAGCTTCGGCGCGGCGATCGCCATGGAAAACGAAGGAGGGGTGCTCTCCTTTGACCTGCATGAAAACAAGCTGTCGCTCATCCGCACGGGGGCACAGCGCATGGGATTAAGCATCATCCGTGCAGAGGCGGCAGATGCCTCCAAGTGCAGGGAAGATTTAATTGGCAAGGCAGATGTGCTCTTGTTGGACGCACCCTGCTCGGGGCTGGGCGTGCTTTCCAAAAAACCCGAACTGCGCTATAAGGAAATGACGCAGACCGAGCGTTTGCCCGAGATCCAGCAGGCAATTCTTGAAAATGCTTGTAACTATCTGAAAAAGGGCGGCAGACTGATCTATTCCACCTGCACCCTTTTGAAAAGAGAGAATGAAGAGCGATATTTTGACTTCCTTTCCCACCACCCCGAATTTGAAGAGGCACCGCTGGGTATTCCCGGCGCGCAGGATGCTTCCCATCTGACCCTTTTCCCCGATATCCATGGCACCGACGGCTTTTTCATCTCGGCAATGCGCAAAAAGGATTGATCTCAATTGATATGTGTAAAGAAAACGGCAAACGCGTGCGCGTTTGCCGTTTTGATAATGCTTTTATAAAAAGGAATTATTCTGCGGTTTGTTCGTCAGTCTCTTTATCGGTCTCTTCGTTTAGTGACATCCCCAGTGCCGCGGCGCCAACAATGCCTGCGTTGTTGCCCAGGGTGGCAATGACCAGCTTGGTCTTGTTTTTGCTGGTACGGGCATACTGCTCCTTCATCACCTGCTCGTTTACGGGAATGAGCAGATTGTCGCCCTGTCCGCAAACGCCGCCGCCGATACATAACACCTCGGGCTGGAAGATGTTTACCATGTTGGCAAGTCCTGTGGCAAGGTAGTCTTGATATTTGGCAACCACTCTCTTTGCCGCCTCGTCTCCTGCCTTTGCCGCGTCATAAGAGGTCTTGCCGTCCACCTCCTCAAGGGTGGGGGCGATCTTCCACATCTCTGAGTCGGGGCATTTTTCCATTTCCTCTTTAGTCATGCGGATAAGGCCTGTAGCAGAGGAATATTTTTCCCAGCAGCCGCGTCTGCCGCAGTTACAGGGTACGCCGTCCTTTTCAATAACGGTGTGTCCCAGCTCCGCCGCGGCAAAATTGAAGCCGTCGTAGATCTTGCCGTCAATAACGATGCCGCCGCCCACACCTGTACCAAGGGTGATCATCAGCGCATTGTCAGCACCCCTTGCCGCACCCGCCAGCACCTCGCCCAGTGCCGCCGCGTTGGCGTCATTTTCCATGTAAATGGGTGCAAAACCGCCCAGCTTTTCGGAGAGAATTGCCGCCATGGGGTAATGGACCATGTTCATGCCGCAATAGTATTCCACCACGCCGATCTTGGAATTGACCACGCCCGGGCTGGCAATACCGATGGAAGAGACTTTGTCCAGCGTGATGCCGGTCTTGTCCACCATTTTCAGACACAGCGTTGCCATATCCTCCACCATCTCGTCCACCGAGCGCTCGTCCTTTTTGGTGGGCAGGGAGGACTTGTAGAGCACCTCCAGCTTTTCATTTACAATGCCCACGGCAATGTTGGTTCCGCCAAAGTCAATACCGATTCTGTACATATTCATTCCTCCTTGGTCCGATCGTGGTCGGTTACAATTGATTGGGTTTCTTTTGGAAATGCAAGCTCAAAAAGAGCGGTCATGCGCTCTTGCTGACGGGTCATATAAAGCCATCCAAACAGCGCCTCAAAGCCTGTGGCGCGCCGATACTCTCCCGTTGGGGCACTTTTCGGCGCGGAAATGCCATGGGCATTGCGCCCTCTTTTATAGATCTCCTCTTCCTGCTCTGTCAAATGGGGCAAGATGCGCTCCACCGCCTTGCTTTGCTCGGTGGCTTTTACATAGGAAAGCGCCAGCTTATTCATTTTTCCGCTGTTGGTGTGACCCAACAGAAGCAGCCTTTCGCGCACCAATACCTCTAATGCCGCGTCTCCCATGTAGGCAAGGGCGGCACCCGGCAAAAGCGCCGGATCTACCGAATGTTCCATAACTGTTTGTTGCTCCGTGGAGCTTCCTTGTTGTTTTTTTTATTATAACAAAACAGGAACGGTTTGTCAATGCGCAGAAGGGAATTTCATTATGGGGCGTTTTTTCTGTGCTTTGCGAGGAGCGCTTTTGAAAAAAGTGAGAGAAATTTGCAAATTTCCTTGGAAAACTTCAAAAAAAGTGTTGTAATTAAAGGGAATTTGTGGTATCATATCGGGTGGAAGACATATTATCTATTCTAAAATTTATATACGAGGTGAATAAAGATGTCTATGTATAACAAGAAAAGCATCCAAGACGTTGATGTAAAAGGCAAGAAGTGCCTGGTTCGTTGCGATTTTAACGTTCCTATGAAAGACGGCGTGATCACCAGCGACAAGAGAATCGTCGGTGCACTGCCCACTATTAAGTATCTGCTGGATAACGGCGCGGCTGTGATCCTTTGCTCTCACATGGGCAAGCCCCACAACGTGCTCAATGAAAAGGTGAAGTTGAACAAGAAGGAAAAGGCAAAGGTAGAGGCTCTGCCCGAGGCAGAACAGGCTGCTGCTACTGCTGAACTGCTTGAAAAGGCAAAGAAGGATCTGACCAAGCTGAGCCTTGCTCCCGTTGCAAAGAGAATTTCCGAGCTGCTGGGCAAGGAAGTACAGATGGCAAGCGACGTTGTAGGTGCTGATGCCAAGGCAAAGGCTGCTGCTCTTGCTTGCGGCGAGGTTCTGCTTCTTGAAAACGTTCGTTTCCATGCTGAGGAGACCAAGAACGATGCAGAATTTGCAAAGGAACTGGCTTCCATGGCTGAGCTTTACGTAAACGATGCATTCGGTACTGCACACCGTGCACATGCCTCCACCGCAGGCGTGGCTGATTATCTGCCCGCAGTTTGCGGCTACCTGATCGAAAAAGAGATCGGCGTAATGGGCAAGGCACTGGAAAATCCCCAGAGACCCTTCGTTGCAATTCTGGGCGGTGCGAAGGTTTCCGATAAGCTCAAGGTTATCAACAACCTGCTGACCAAGGTTGACACTCTGATCATCGGCGGCGGTATGGCATATACCTTCCTTGCTGCAAAGGGCTACGGCATTGGTACCTCTCTCTTCGAGGGCGAACAGCTGGAATACTGCAAGGAAATGCTGGTAAAGGCAGAGGAGAAGGGCGTAAAGCTGCTTCTGCCCGTGGATACCGTTGTTGCAGACGCATTCCCCAACCCCATTGACGCAGAGATCGCAACCGAGACCGTTTGCTCCAGCGCTATTCCCGCAGACAAGATGGGTCTGGACATCGGCGCAAAGACCAAGGAGCTCTTTGCTGCTGAGATCGCAAACGCAAAGACCGTTGTTTGGAACGGTCCTATGGGCGTGTTCGAGAACCCCGTTCTGGCACAGGGCACCATCGCTCTGGCACAGGCACTGGCTGATTCCGACTGCGTTTCCATCGTAGGCGGCGGTGACTCCGCAGCAGCTTGCGAGCAGTTCGGCTTTGCAGACAGAATCACCCACATCTCCACCGGCGGCGGCGCTTCTCTGGAATTCCTGGAGGGTCTTGATCTGCCCGGTATCGCAGCACTCAACGACAAATAATTTAAAAGCAAAAACTGTATAAACAATTCACGCCTTCGGGCATGTGCCCGAAGGCTGAATCTTGCATAAAGGAAAGGAACTACACAACAATGAGCAGTAGAAGAAGAAGAAACGTAATCGCAGGCAACTGGAAGATGAACATGACCCCCAGTGCCGCTAAGGAACTCATCACCGATATCTATGCAAAGGTAAAGGGCAAGAAGGGATGCGACGTAGTCGTTTGCGTTCCCTATGTGGACATCCCCACCGTTGCACAGGCAGTGAAGGGCACCATCATCAAGGTTGGTGCACAGAACGTGCATTTCGCGCCCAAGGGTGCATACACCGGTGAGATTTCCGCAGAAATGCTGAAGGAATGCGGCGTACAGTACGTCATCGTTGGCCACTCCGAAAGAAGACAGTACTTCGGCGAAACCGACGAAACCGTAAACCTGAGAGCAAAGGCAGCTCTGGAAGCAGGCTTGACCGTTATCGTATGCGTTGGCGAGCTGCTGTCCGAAAGAGAAAGCGGCATCACCTCTGAGGTTGTTTCCCGTCAGACCAAGCTGGCTCTGCAGGGTGTGAGCGAAGAACAGCTCAAGAACGTGATCATCGCTTACGAGCCCGTATGGGCAATCGGTACCGGCAAGACCGCTACCAACGAGGAAGCTGATGAGGTTTGCGGCATTATCCGTTCTGTTGTTGCTGCTAAGTACGGCAAGCAGGCAGGCAAGCAGATGATCATCCAGTACGGCGGATCCATGAACGCAAAGAATGCGGCTGGTCTGCTTTCCATGGACAACATCGACGGCGGTCTGATCGGCGGCGCTTCTCTGAAGGCAGAGGACTTCGCAGTGATCGTAGAAGCTGCTCAGTAAGTATAGAATTTAAGGGTGTCTCAAATGCGGTAGCATTTGAGACACCCATGTTTTTATTTTAAAGCACGTGAACCTATTATCGGTGCATGTTACAGTGGATTTCCTCCGCGGATGTGTATGTTTTTTCTGTTTTTTGGCTATGACGGTTATTCTCCAATTTATTTTATGATTCCTATGACTTTCATGTATAAAACTCTCTTTGTTTAAACGGTAAAGTGGTGTCATGTGAAAACAAGAAGAGCTATACTTGGTGCAGAAATCCACAAGCAATAAAAACTTGTGGACTTTATTTTTTTTCAAATTCTTTTCCTGTGATTAGATAGTTTATTGATACGTTAAAATAATTAGACATTTGAACGAGCAGAGAAAGAGAAGGCTCACGTTTGCCATTTTCATAGTAAGACAGTGCTTCTCTTGAAATGTTTAAGTCCATAGCAACTTTTTGCTGGTTTAATTTTCGTTGTTTTCTGATGTTTTTTAATCCAATCATTAAATCACCTCTTGACATCATTGTAACAAAGTGTTACAATGATTTTGTAACACTTTGTTACAATGATGAAAATACAGGGGAAATTTGATATATGACCACACCAAAAATATCTTCCGAAAGTATTATGAATAAACAGGTTTTTATGATTATGTGCCATAAAAATGCATCTCAAGTTTTACGATTAGCACAAAAGTGCATCTCGGAATATTCCGATGTAATTGTGCACGCAGATTCTTACATGCCTCAAGAAGAGTTTTTGCTTTTAAAAGAGTTTGAACGACATAATCCCCAGTTTGTTATTACAAATCGTAGGTTGCATGGTGAACTTAACAGAGAAAGTCTTGTGCATATTGCCATGGAAATGGTACAGACTGCTTTGCAGTTACAGCGGGAAAACAATTGGCACTATCAATATTTTTGTTTGCTTAGCGGTCAAGATTATTTGATCAAGCCGGTATCTTTTATTACTGAGGAATTAGCAAAACACTATCCCAAACCATATATTGACTGCGATCCTTATGATAAACGTAATTGGATGTATAAAAAACTTAGGTGGAACACTTTTACTAACAAAATAAGACTAAAAATTGACTCAATATTCAATAACAAACACAGAAATCCACTTCGTGTTTTTTGTATGGTTTTGGTGTTGTTCTTGACAAAGATCATGCATATAGGTCTTCCCAGCATATATCACCAAATAAAGCGTAAGGGCGTAGGCGTTTTCGGTGGTTCTGCTTGGTGGATTCTTCCGGACATAGCTATAGAATATATTTATGATCAATATAGTAAATCCGGAGAGTTGGTAAATCTTATTTTGCAAGCGATAACTCCTGAAGAGTTGTTTTTTCAAATTATGTCAATGCAATCCCCGATAAAAGATCTTGTGGAAGTTTCACCCAAAAATAAAACTGGACAAAACTGCAAAACATGGGCATATTTTTATGATGATGACAAACCTCCCAAAAACCACCCATACATTTTCACCGTCAATGAATTCCAGAAGCTTATTCATTCGGATCGATGGATTGCTCGAAAATTCGATGAAAATATTGATTCAGAAATTCTCGATATGTTGGATGAGTATTGTAAGCAGCAACTAACAACCTGATGCCATAATAGTGTACGGGTTTCCTTATACATAAAAGCAGGGGGTGCGTCAAATGCAAAAAAGCATTTGGTACGCACCCCCGACGTTTTTGCTTTGTGGCAAAATGCCACAATTTTTGCCTGTTTTACAGGCAAAAAACGCAAATTCCGGGCGCAAAAAAGCCTACCGCCGGTTTTTTTGCGTGGGGGCTGAGTAAATGACTCAGCCCCGTTTTTTTTGATGGGAAGATCATTCTTCCAGTTGTCTGCCAAGAAAGGAGGCGGCGGTGCGAATGAGACTCTGCTCCACCTCTTTGGGCGTTTCAATGGGCTCCTCGCTTCCGTTTTTTAAAGATACCACCGCACCGATCACATCCCCTGCGGCAATGATGGGGGCAAAGGTGGACACAAAATAGGGGGCGCGGCTGTCGGAGATCAGCTCAAAGTCGTGCCCTCTTTCCATGGAGAGAAAGGCGCGGGCTTCCATGGCTTCCTCACTGCGCTCCGATACTCTTTTTTCAAGAAAATCCTTTTTAGGCACTCCTGCGCAGGCGATCACGGTGTCTCTGTCACAAATTGCAACGCATAACCCTGCGGTTTTATGAAGCGTATCAGCGTACTGGGCGGCAAATTCGGTCAGCTCTCCAATAAGGGAATACTTTTTAAAGATCACTTCGCCTTCTCGGTCGGTATAGATCTCCAGCGGGTCCCCCTCGCGGATGCGCATGGTCCTTCTGATCTCCTTGGGGATCACCACTCTGCCCAGGTCATCAATTCTTCTTACAATTCCGGTTGCTTTCATTTATATCTATCTCCTTTGAGTTTGCATCAATATTTACAAGTCCCGAAAAGGGGCTTTGCGGGTAGTGTTTGTAAATGATGGGCAGATTATGCAGAATCAGAGCGTGTTTTTTGAAAATTCGACTATATGTGTCATTTTTATGCGGGGGAGATTTTTGATGACCGAGAGGATGGAGTGTTTTTTACTGTTCTGTTTTTTTGTTGATAATTACGAAACAAATCCACGGAATATGTTTATTTTTTGAATAATCTATTGAAAAAAATACGGGATAGTGATATAATCAAATTTAAGTTGATCATGAAACGATAAGATGCAGGGAGAATGCTCATTTTCTTTGCGTGGTGAATATATTATGGATGAAAAAGAACTGAAAAGGCTGAGCCGCAAACAGCTTTTAGAGCTTCTGCTGTTGCAGATCGAGCGGGCAGATGAGCTGGAGGCGCGCTTGGCGCAGGCGGAAGAACAATTGAAGAGCCGTCAGATCGCGGAAATGCAGGCAGGGTCGCTGGCAGAGGCGGCGTTAAAGCTCAGCGGCGTTTTTGAAGCGGCGCAGGAGGCGGCAGACCTGTATTTGGAAAACGTCAAACAGCAAAAGGGGAAGAACGGTCCCTGCAATACACAAGCGGTGAAAAAGAATCATGGAAAAAAACGGTCCAAAAAATGAGATCACCCTTCCCACAGCCGAAGCCGTCAGGGCGGAGATCAAGCGGGAACGGTACAAACAACTCTATAAAAAGATGCTGAAAAGCACGGTCTATGCCTTAGTGGTGGTGGCGGCTGTGGCGGTCCTCATTGCCACGCTGATCCTGCCGGTGGTACAGATCACAGGCACCAGTATGGAGCCGGTCCTCAAGGAAGGGGAAATTGTGGTGCTGGTGAAGAATGTGAAGTTACAGCGGGGAGATCTTTGCGCCTTTTACTATTCCAATAAGGTGCTCATCAAACGGGTGATCGGCTTGCCGGGTGACTATATCGAGATCGACCCCGAGGGGACGGTGTATGTTAATGGAGAGGAGCTTGAGGAGCCCTATATTTTGAAAAAGGCACTGGGGGAATGTGACATTGAGTTTCCCTATCAGGTGCCCGAGAGCAATTATTTTGTAATGGGGGATCAGAGAGAAACCTCTATCGACAGCCGAAGCACAGTGATCGGGTGTGTGAGCAACGATCAGATGGTGGGCAGGATCATCTTTAGGATCTGGCCCTTTAAAGATATATCATTGATGGAGTAAAGAAGCAAAAGCAAAAAACTGGTTATGAGCACGGCGGAAGAATATTTACAAAAATTAAAACTGAATAAGATCATTTCGCAAAACCGTGCCATGATGGTCTGTGCAATGGCGTTGATCTTAGCTATTGCGGTGTTTTGGTGGCTGAAGCTGATCGGCATTACCATGGCGGGCGAGGCGTTTTGCGGAATGTACGAGCACGTGCACGATGAGCAGTGCATGGCAAGCTCTCTCGGCTGTCATTTGGTGCACGAGCACACCGATGCATGCCATGAGGTCTACTATACCTGCGGGCTGGAGGAGCATATCCATAAGGCGGAGTGTTACTCCGATCTGCAAGCCGATCTTGAGTGCGAGGATGATTGGATCAAGACGCTGGGTGACGTGGAATACAGCGAGTCGGCGCTTCAAAATGTGATCGAAGTGGCAAAATCCCAACTCGGCTATCGGGAAAGCAGTCTGAATTTTAAGGTGGACGCTTTGGGCGATCGTAACGGATATACCCGCTACGGTGAATGGTACGGCAACCCCTACGGAAGCTGGTCCACCATGTTTACCTCCTTTTGTCTGCGGTATGCAGGCGTGAGCGGTGTGCCCATCAGTGCGGGTGCGGAAACCATGCGGTTAAAATGGGTGCAAAAGGAGCTGTATCAGCCTGCTTCCATGTACACCCCTTTGGCGGGCGATATTGTATTCCTTGATAAAAACGGCAACGGAACGGTGGATGCTACTGCCATCGTTACCGATCTGAGTGACGGGAAGCTTTCTGTCATTGAGGGAGACTGTGATTACCAAGTTTTAGCTCGGCAGTATAGCGCTACCGATCCCATGATCCACGGCTATGGGCTTACCGACCCGGCAAGCAGCTTGCTGGTGCGCTACAACACCTTTGCTCTGCGGGCAGTGGATGCCTCGGGCAATGAGATCATTGCCAAAACGGTAGACTATGATCAAAGCTTATTTGTGGAAACCAACAGCTTTGTGGTCTACACGGTGAGCGGCTCCCAATATTATGCATTTGACGGAAACGGAAACGCGGTTCCCGTCTCAATTGACGTGGAAGGAAACATCACTGCCCAGGTATCCGATCCCGACACGCTCTTGTGGAGCTTTACCTATTCTTCTACAGATTCTTATTTGATCCGCAACATCAGTACGGGACGCTATATGCACGCATACCCCAACAACGGAAGCGGTGTAACCACCGGCGGAGCATATCCCAGTACCTTGATCGCGGCAGGATCGGGTGTGCGTGTTCGAAGTAATTCGGAATACGCCAGACTCAATGCGGCAAGCGGGACTTTTGAAATGACGCAAAACTCGTCTTTAGCGGCGATCTATCAATTCGGCGTGACCAGTCGGTGTACCGTTTGGCTGGACGGTACTTGCGGCGGGCTGATGAGCCTGGGAGGGTCACCGGATAAAAGCTACAATTTGGTGGGCGGAGACGTGATCCGTTTGCCCGAGACATGGCAATCTCCCGAAAAATACAGCTATAAGCTACAGGGTTGGTACGATGTGAAAAACAGCCGATACTATCCTCCGGGCGCGGAGGTTACTGTTACCGAGAATATGGTTTTTTATGCAGATTGGATCGCAGAAAGCTACGATATCGGGCAGTTTAATTCACAAGCAGTCCATACTGAAAGCACCAACGATTTTGTTACCACAAGGGTATTCGATTACGGTGCACTTTTTAATATGCTGTCAGCCAGACCCACTGTGAGTGTAAGTGCTTCGGGTCACAGCGAGAGCTGGTCGCTGGTGGCGGATGGCACTGTTCCTTATCAAAACGGCAATACCCTGGATTTTATTTTTGTAGACTACGACAGCGGTGGAGATCTCTCCTACCCCAATAATCGGGATAGCGCAAATATCAGCGGCGGGGTCCATAGCGGCATCTATACGGATGCTCTGGGAGAGATCCTTTTTGATCCAAGTACAGCCTTTGATCCCGCAACAGGCACAGGAATCATTGGAAAGACCTATTTGGGAACGGGTGATTATCTGTTCCAATACGGTGATGATCCAAACAGCGAGTATTACGGATATTATTATTACAGTTCTTCCATGAACGCGGCATCGTATAATCAAAGCGAGCAACGTTTTTATGTGTATGAGTATTTGGAGCGAACCCGAGATTCTTCCAAAGGGACCGGCAGTGAGTCCTATTCCGACTTTTTGCCGTTGAACTCTCCGTATGCCAATGGTAACGGCAAGGATTTTGTTACCTATGCGTACAGCGGTGAGAACGGAGAATATCAGGGAGTCAACCATATTCAGTATGACTCAAAGTATAATACGGAAAATAATACAACCAACAATATCACGACCAATTACTGGTTTGGGATGAGTATTGAGTTGGAGTTCTATTTGCCGGATGTGCCGGGCACCTTGGATGCTGACGGCTATTACGGCAACAAGGATTTGCTGGGCAATGACATGCACTATAAGTTTTCGGGAGACGATGACCTGTGGGTGCTCTTAGACGGCGAATTGGTGCTGGACTTGGGCGGTATTCACGGCAGTGAAGCGGGCGATATCAACTTTTCCACCGGCGTTGTGACGGTTAATGGAACGGTTGTGGGCAATCTCTATGATGTGGCGGCAGGCGACCATGTGCTGACCGTTTACTATCTGGAGCGCGGTGCTTCACAGTCCAACTGTGAAATGAGCTTTAACTTGGTGCCCCGCTTTGCGCTGGAGATCCGCAAGGAAGACGTTCTGACACAAGAGACCCTTGACGGTGCGGAATTTTCGATCTATACCGATCTTGCATGCACAACGTCTGCCACCCTCTGGGTCAGCGAAGAAGCATATCGGAATGGAGAACCTTCGACCAATGCGTTTACCGTTACTGACGGGTCGGTGCGTTTGTGGGGGCTCAGCCCCGGTAAGACCTACTATATCAAAGAAACCAAGGCTCCCGACAACGAGGGATATAGTTGTGCAAGGGGTATCATTTGTTTATCCTTAGATAAGAGAGGTATTGCCTCCTATGCGGTAGAGGTGGTGCGCGAAAGGGACGAGCAGGGAAATTACATTGAAGTATCCCAGGGCTTTACCGTGCATGGCTTTAAGATTGATGAAGATACCCACAGTGCATATATCGCTGTGACCAATGCGGCGGATTGGGTGCAGGAAACCACCACTGTTCAAGCATTTAAGGAGTGGGCGGATGCATCGGATCATGCAGGGGATGCAGTTACGGTGTATCTGACGGTGACCGATCCCGACGGTACGGTTCGGCGCATTCGAGAGATTACGCTGAGCGAGGAGAACAATTGGCGCTATACCTGGACGAATTTGCCCAAATATTTGGCAGATATGGTCACGCCCGCGCAGTACGGGGTGACGGAAGCATACTTTTCGGGGTACTATTCCACCGTATCAAAGGTGGAGGAGATCACCATTACAAAAACTACCTGGGCAGAGGCACTGACCTTCCAAAATGAGGGCGTGTATCTGCTGAAAACGGCAAACGGCTGTCTTGCCACTGCCTTGGCAACCGATGCGAAGCTTGTTTGGATGGAAGAAGAGAGCGCGAAGGAGTCCGCTCTTGCCCTTTGGACGGCAACGATCAGCGGTTCCAACATCAAGTTTACCAACGGCGCGGGACAGATCCTCAGCTTCAATTATTCTGCCTCCTCGTCAAACAGATATTTCTATGCGACCGCAGGCAGTGCCACCTATCAGACGGTCACGGCGCTTGATGACGGCTCGGGTATCAAATTCTACTATAGACGAAGCAATCGCTCCTATTATATGAGCAGCTTGAATACTTCGACGGGTAGGATCAGCACCACCACCTCCTCGGGCTCGGCACTGGTCTTTAATCCCATGACGCAGATCGTGGAAACCACAACGCAAAAGGTGGACGGCTGGGCATATCGGATGGTCAATACGCCGCTGGAGGAAGAAACTGCGCTGACTGTTTTGAAGAACTGGGATCTGGGCATGGCATCGGAAACGGTATATGAGCAGGCGCTTGTGACCGTTCGGCTCCTTGCAAACGGACAGGATACGGGTCGCTCGGTGACACTGAGCTTGAAAAACGGTTGGACGGATACCTTCAGAGGACTTCCTTATACCGATGGGGCAGGGCAGGTCATTTCCTACAGCGTTGAGGAAAGCTGGGAAACAGAGGATTGGCTTCCTGTGTATGGGCAGATCGTCACGGTAGACGGTGAAACGCCCACTTATGAAACGACAGTCACCAACTACTATCGTTGGGGACGGGGCTACGAGCTTCCCGCAACAGGGGGGCTTGGGTATACTCCTTGGATCATCGGCGGAGCAGTGATGATGCTGACTTCGCTGATCGGCGGATTGTTCTTGTGGCGCAAGCGTGAAGGGAGGGATGATTGATCTCTTCTGCAGATCGTGATACTGCACTGCAAGAAACTTCGCAAAATATATTTTTTTCAGAAAGGAAAAAGAAAAATGAAAAAACTGTTCACTCTCATGATGGCGGCTCTGATGATTCTGACGCTTGCGGCTCCCGTATTTGCGGACGAAACGCCCACAGGCTCCATCACCATTAACAACGTTGGTTCTGACGCAAAGTACGAACTGTACAAGCTGTTGGATCTGGAAAGCTACAATGTAGATTCCAAGGCATATTCTTACAAGGTCAATAGTGCGTGGACAGGCTTCTTTGCCACTGAAGATGCACTGAACTACGTGACCATTGATGATGCAGGCTATGTTACCTGGAAAAACGGCGTTGCTGACACCGCGGCGGCTGATTTTGCAAAGCTGGCGCTGAAGTATGCGCAGGATAACGGCATTGATCCCGTGCAGTCCTCCGAAAACGCAGGTGAATTTGTAATCACCACTGCAAACAACGTGACCTCCGGTAAGTTCTCAAACCTGGAGCTGGGCTACTATCTGGTAGACTCCGATATGGGTGCACTGTGCGGTCTGACCACTACCAACCCCGACGCTTCCATCAATGCAAAGAACGGCTCTCCCACGCTGGATAAGCAGGTACTGGAAGATTCCACCAATCAGTGGGGCGACAGCAATACGGCAGATATCGGTCAGATCGTATACTTCCGTGTGACCATCAATGTTCATGCCGGTGCACAGAACTATGTGCTCCACGATAAGATGACGGAAGGCTTGACATTTGATAAGGTTACCAAGGTTGAGCATGTGGTTCCCGGCTCTGCGGGCGGTACGGAGCTGGCAACCGCGGGCACAGATTATGCGGTAAAGACCGATGCAGATCTGGGTGACGATTGTACTTTTGAGGTTGTTTTCTCCGAAGAGTTCTGCAACCATCTGAGCACCAATGATAAGATCATCGTTTACTATGAAGCAATGCTGAATAGAAATGCAGTGATCGATGGCGAGGGCAACTCCAACACCGCATGGCTGTCTTACGGTGAAGATCATGAGACCACCTATGATTCCATTACCACTTATACCTTTGAGATTGATATCATTAAGACCGACTCCCAGAATACCTTGATTGACGGCGCGCAGTTCAGAATTTACGACGCTGCTTCCGGCGGAAATGAAGTGGCAGTGGTTCCGTTGCTGGAAAAGGATGAAACGACTCCTGTTTTGGATGCTAACGGAAACCCCATGTATCGCCGTGCAAGAGAGGGCGAAGTAGGTGTGGACATTGTAGTAAAGGACGGCGCTGTGACGGTTATCGGATTTGACAATGGTACTTACTATCTGGAAGAGACTGAGGCTCCCGACGGATACAACAAACTCAACACCCGCCAGAGCTTTACCATTGCAGATGCAAACCTGAATGCTATTTTCAATGGCGAGATCTATTCTACCGGCTCCGGTGTACACGTAGTGAACAAGACCGGTTCCATGCTGCCCGAAACCGGCGGATTTGGTACCACTATGTTTATCGTGATCGGTTCCGTTCTCGTTCTGGGTACCGGCGTGCTGCTTGTAACCAAGAAGAGAATGTCCAAGATCGTTGACTAATCTTTTATGTAAGGGGGCTGTCTCAAAGCAATTTGAGACAGCCCCATCCAATGATACAACAATGAGGAGAGTTTTATGAAAAAAAGAAAATGGCCGACCATTTTGTTGCTATCCATATTTATCGTAGGGCTCTCCGTGTTGTTGTATCCCTCCATCAGCAGCTATTGGAACTCCTTGACCCAGTCGGAAGCTATTGTAGACTACGAAAAAATGCTTCAAAACATCCCCAAAGAGGACTATTCGGCGCTTTATGAGGAGGCAGAAGAGTATAACAGGCGCTTGGCAGCGCTCAAATATCCCTATTTGGATCATAGTCAACTGGAAAACTATTTTGATTTGCTGAATCTCAGCGAAAACGGAATGATGGGCTATGTGTCCATCGGGAAGATCGGTGTGGAATTGCCCCTGTATCACGGCACCTCCGATGCGGTGCTCAGCACAGCCATCGGACATTTGCAGGGCTCCTCCCTGCCTGTGGGCGGCGAGGGGACGCATACGGTGGTGTCTGCACACCGCGGACTGCCCTCCGCCAAGCTGTTTACCGATCTTGACCGCATGGAGATTGGTGACACGTTTGTAGTGACGGTGCTGGATCGAGTGATCACCTACCAGGTGGATCAAATTCGGATCGTCAATCCCGACGATCTTTCTTATCTTGGAATTGAAGAGGGCAAGGGCTACTGCACCCTGCTGACCTGTACCCCCTACGGCATCAACACCCAAAGATTGTTGGTGCGGGACATCCAAGTGGATCAGTTGGAGCAAAAGAATCTCTTCGTACCCTCTGACGGCTATCAGATCGACACCATGATCGTCACCCCCATCGTGGCACTGCCCATGCTGTTGGTGCTGATTCTGATCGTTTTCTTAAAGCCTGCCAAGAAAAAGCCTACCGTGCAGAGCGTGATGAAAGCATACGAGGCGCCCAAGAACTCTTGAGCGCACAGCCCGTGTCCAATGGAAACAGAGCAGCCCGAGCATGAAATGCTCGGGCTGTCGGCTTGTATAAATATAAAATATATGGATCATACATGGCTTTTTACTCGACGGGATATTCTTGCTCGTTAATGAGCAAGCACTTTTCATTTTTCCAAGAAAGCGACAGCGTTTCAAATTCTCCCCAATCCCCGATATAGACAGTTTGAGGGTCTTTGGAGAGCTTGAACAGGAGAAGATCATGATCTCTCCCTTGATCTTTTACGCGCACCAGTGTATCTCCACCCAGCGCCCCTTGATCTGATGCAATAATTTGTGCTTGATAGGTGCCGCCCGGGGAGTCCACCGTGCGCACCACTGTGTTTTTTCCCAGATTGCCGAAGGTAAGGATCAACAAAAGAAATAGACAGAGCGGCACGGGGGTAAGCAGTCCAAAGGCAAGGCAGAGCACTTTTGCAAGAAGGTGTTTTGAGCGCAGTATTGCAGTATAACAGCAAAAGCCAAAGGATAGGAGCATACAAAGCGCCACAACCGCGTTACGGCACCGAACAAGATAAAACAGGGGATTCACGGCGGAGAAGAGCAGTGCGAGCACCCGTAAAAGGAGCTCTGCCCACGAGCTTGGCTGTTTTCTTATATGGGTTGCCCAAAGGGCATCGGCAAGGGCAAGAAGTGCTGTGAGCAGAGAAAAAATGTTGTAGCTTGTAAGGGTAAAGGTGTATCCGAAAAAACTAAAAAGCAGTGTGCCGCAGGGCAAAAGGAGGGTGAGGAGCAACAGACAGAGGGGCAAAATCAAGGTGCGCTTGTTCGCTTCCCTTATTCCTTTCCTAAAAGCTTGGCATAGAGATTGGAAAGAACCCCTGAGAGCGCGCAAAGCACGGCGGACAAGAGAATGCCCCGACCGCAGAACACATAGAGAAACCCATATATTGATTCAAGGGTATCCGATAGAGAGCCGCGATCTAAGAATACGAAATAGTCGTAATGAAAGAAGGTCCACAAAAACGCGGCAAGAATCCCCAAAAGGGTGAAGAGCAGAGAAGAGATCCAAAAGCGCTTTCTGCTTTTGTAGAGCTTTACAAAGTACCAGTTTACAAGAGAGAGCATAAAACCCGTAGCGGGGACTACCAACCACAGCGCCCAACAACCGTTGATGAATCCGTCTGCAGACGTCTCTGCTTCTTGAGCCACCCCCACGGTAATCAAGGCAAAGGATAAGAAGAGCAGAATGGACTGCAAAATGGCGGCTTGCCATTGGCGCAGGGGACGAAGCTTTTTGGCAGGCGCTTGGGCGGGTGCCGCTATAGGAGTGGTGTTTTCCTTGGTCATGCTTTCGTGAAGCTTTTGACAGCGGGGGCAGACAGCCAAATGCTCCCTCACCAGCTCGGCACTCTCCTTGGAGCAGCAGTCATCAATATACAGGGGCAGCAGATCGGCGATTACAGTACAATTCATCATTTAGTCCTCCAGTTGTTCGTGTAGCATTTGTTTGGCTCGGTAAAAGGTCACCCTTGCCCAGCTCTCGCTCTTTCCGTAAAGCATGCTGAGCTCCTTGAGGGAACAGCCCTCCAAGGCAGAGAGTATAAAGACGGTTCGATAAGGTTCCCTTAGCGTGGATAGACAATGAAGCGCTTTCCTTGAAAGCTCCTTTTGAAGAAACTCCTCTTCAAGAGGCGGCGTTTCTTCAAGAAGCGCATCCTGCTTTAGGGGCAAGAGCTTCTTTTGCTCGTTATACCAGGCGAAATAGCTGTTTTTGGCAATGGAACAAAGCCATAAAGACGCTTTTTCGGGGCATCGCAGGCTTTTGAGGTTGATGTAGGCGCGAAAAAAGGTATCCTGCGTCAGCTCCTCGGCAAGGGAAGGGTCGCGGGTGAGCTTTA